>JAGDBE010000185.1 GCA_017959195.1 Clostridia bacterium
GTTCGGACTGTACAACCTCACCGAACCCGTGACGCTCATCGCCGCGTCATATAGGGACGGGCGGCTGATCTCCGCACACATGCGCGAAACGACGGCAACAAGTCGACGAACACCGTCTGCGTTTCGTCGTCCCAGTCGACCGTCGCGCCGAGAGCTTCGAATATCGCTCTGAACGGCACGAGGGTTCTGTCGTTTTGAAGTATAGGCGGTACGTCGAACTGCAGAAGTCTGCCGTCAACCTTTACGAAAATCTCGTCTTCTCCCGTGATGATATAGACGTATCCGTCTTTTACCGCATAGGCGGTATTCATCTCGAATGACGAGATGTCGTCGTATTCAAACGGCACTATGACGTTGTTCTGCGCGTCGACAAGACCGCATTTTCCGTCTTTTACCACCGCATAAAGTCCGCCTGCCGCGCCGAACACATTTTCGTATTCAAACGGGATGATTACGTCTCCGTTTTTGTCGATGTAGCCGTAGAGTCCGTCCTTGCAGACTCCGGCAGCGCCGTTTTTGAATGATAAAGCCGCTTCGTATTCGCAGGGAATGGCAAGGTTTCCCGTTTTGTCGATAAAGCCGCAGCGTCCGTCATACGTTTGAACCACGGCAAGCCCGTCATCCGTAAACGCATTGAACGAGACGTACGATTTTCTCGGGAGTTCAAGCAGTTTTTCTCCGTTTAAGTCCATATAGTAAATCGAAAACTCGTCGTTCGGGTATTCGTTTACGCCTGCATATTTCCAGCAGTCGAGGAGTCCTCCCGTATAGTCGCCCGCCATCTCTTCCATTACCAAAAAGATGTAATACTGTCCGTATCCGCTTCCGACAAAGGTTTTGAAGCCGTCCTGCAGGTCCATGACGACGTTGCCCTTTCTGTCGAGAACGTATTGGAAAAACTCGCTCGCCTCTTCGCCGTCTAATTCAACCTTTGTGGCAAGCGCGTATCCGCCCGTCATCTGAGTAAAACCCCAAAGTCCTTCGGTGGAAAACAGCTCTTTGCCGTCAAGGCTGTAAAAGCCCGGCAGGTCTTCTACCGGAAAGTCTCCCTCAAAGGTGTCAAGATAAAATTTGTTGTAGGCATTAAAATAAACCTTGGAAACTATGCCGTCGCAACAGCGGTATTCAAGCCAGGTTTTTTCGTACGGAAAGACAAAATTACCGTTTTTGTCAATCAGCGCAGCTTGGGGCAGCGAAATTACCGTTTCGCCGTCGTCCGCGTATTTTTCCTTCATGAAAATGCTGCCGAAGCCCTCGGAATTGAACAAGCGGTCGGCTTTTATGTCGGTCTTTACGATTTTAACGCCGTTTTCGGCAAAAACAACAACGGAAAGACACGCAATAACAATCAAAATCAAGCAAAAACTCAAAATTTTCTTCATTTTTCGTTCCTCCAAACGTTTCTCTATTTCAAAATGATTATAGGACAAAAATTTCATTTGCGATGCGCTTCATACGGGGTCGCCCGTATAATTCAGCACGTTTTCCAGAAGGTCCTTTACAAATCCGCAGCTTGTATACGCCGCAAATTTCTGATATGTATCGTCTTATCTTTCGTCCGCAAAATCGCAAATGCTTTTTGCGATAATCGTATGCGGTTTGGGGTCGGGCGCGTGAGCGACCGCATACGCCACGCCGTAGCCCTCCATTTCAACGCCTTTTGTGTCATTGAAGCTGCTCATAACCTGCTTTTTCATGAGCGACTTGTTTGCAACGACCGCCGTTCCGCTCGCCAAAGGGCCGCAATGCACGTAAAACTCGTTTTGGTTTGTTCTGATATATTCCATTATGGCGGTCATATGGCTGCCGGAAATGTTTACAGAGGTGGGGCGCGGGTTGAATCCTATCTCGCCGAACACGATTTCCGCCTGATGCGGCGAAACGTATTTTCCGTTTGAATAATTCCACACGGCGTTTGCCAGAAGGACGTCTCCGTATTCCTCTTCGTACGATTCAATAATGCTTCCGGTGCCCGCCGCAATGCCCGGCATAACGATATATTCCGGCGCAAAAAGATAAATCATTTTCATTGTGAGCGCCGCGCTCGCGGTCATGCCCATCTCATCCTGCTGCGCGCTGATTATACGAAGTTTCTGCCCGTTTTTTTCGATAAACGCTTCCTTGAAGTTCTGGCTGTCGTTCGGAAAAGTCAGGTCTTTCCAGTCAAACATGCGTAAAACCGCCTGTTTTTCAATCTCCGTTACGTATAAAATCGCCGCATATGATTTGTAATTCTCCATTTTTTCACCACTTCACAAAATCGAGTCGATTGGTTTTGAGCATATAAAAACATTATGTTTATTTATTATATCACAATAATAAATAAAA
>JAGDBE010000019.1 GCA_017959195.1 Clostridia bacterium
CCCTGCTCTACCAACTGAGCTACAGAGGCGTGTATTGCGGCAGAACATAAGGTGGCGATCCGGATGGGGCTCGAACCCACGACCTCCAGCGTGACAGGCTGGCGTTCTAACCAACTGAACTACCGGACCACGTGGCAGGGGAAGAAGGCCTCGAACCCTCGGCACGCGGTTTTGGAGACCGCTGCTCTACCAACTGAGCTATTCCCCTGTGTCAGACTTTTCATAGGTAGGGAAAAGACTGCTTAGGTAGTATATCATATCAGGGGGAGTTTGTCAAGCACTTTTTTTGAAAAATGTGAGTTTTTTGAGAGCGTTTTTTTAGTAATTCCTTACTTTACCGCAACACTTAAAAACGTGCCGGAAAATCCGCCCTGCCCGCGGTGCGAAAAAAATATTTTTTCGCCGTTTTCGTCATCACAGCAGGTGCATACGTTTCCGTAATCGATATTTTCGGGCAAAACTCCGCTTTTTTGAAGCAAAAGCCCGTTTACCGCCGCAAGGTCGGTGTGCATTTTTCCGTATTCATACGAAAACAGTTTATATTCTTCGATTTCTTCTTCCGTTATGCCTTTTTCGGCAAAAATGGACGCAAAATTTTCTTTGAAATCTTCTCCCGTCTCATAGCATTTAACGCAGATACAGGGCCCGATGGCGCAGATTACGTTTTCGGGGCGTCCGCATGACAGCATCAGAGCCGCCTTTGAGGCAATACCGAGGGAGGTGCCTTTCCAGCCGGCGTGAACGGCGCTGACATTCCCGCTTTTTGCGTCGGCGAGAATTATCGGCACGCAGTCGGCGGTCTTTACGCAGACTGCGTCGACGTTTTTTGTATTTTTGCGCAAAATGAGGCCGTCGCATTCGGGCATCTCGTCGTCGGGCGTTGTTCCTTTTCCGCCGTCGCGCTCCGTTGCTTCAAGCACGGTGTCGAAATGCACCTGATGCGCCATGACGGCGTTTTTCGGGCTTATTCCGAGAGTGCCCAGCGCGATTTCGAAATTTTTCATCACATTTTCCGCGCTGTCGAATGCGGAATTTTCGTCTTTTCTCGAAAAGCTTACGTTCAAAGAGTCAAAAACGCCGCCGCTTACTCCTCCTGCGCGCGAAAAAAAGGCGTGGCGCACGTTATGCGCCGCAAGAAGTTCCGAAGTATAGTAGATTACGCCGTTTTTTTCGTTTCTTTTAAGCATTTTTTCTCCGTTATGAAATGATTTTTGTTACTGTAATTTTTCTCTCGTTTTCGGAAAGTTTTTCAAACGCAACGTCATATCTTTCCTTTGCAAGTCCGAACGGGATGTTTTCGCTCCACTCCACCGCGATTATGCCGTCTTTTTCAAAGTAGTCGTAATATCCCGTGGAATAAAGCCCGTCCTCGTCGGTTATTCTGTACATATCGAAATGATATACGTCGGGGTCGCCCTTATATTCGTTCACTATAGCATACGTCGGGCTTGAAACTCTTATGCCTTTGCAGAATACGTCCGCAAGTCCTCTGACGAACGCGGTCTTTCCCGAGCCGAGTTCGCCGTAAAGCGCGATAAAATCGCCTTTTTTTAGGTTTTCAGCGAACTTTTTCGCAAAATCTTCCGTCTCTTTTTCGCTTTTTGTGATAACAGAAGCGACGGTCTTTATTTTTAAATTTTCATCCATGTCGGAAATCCGCCTTTCGACTTTGGGGAAATTTGTGAAAAACGAATAAATATGCATCGGTTTTGCATAATTATTCACGTTTTTCGGCGCACTTTTCGTTTACATAAAATTGCGTATTTTTTATGGTTTTTGCGATTTTATCACGCGGTGACAATAATCTTCAAAAATCAAGAAATTTGATAAAATCGGGGGTTTTTGGGTGAGTTATAAACATTATCAACAGAGTTATCAACAATTTTTCATAAAAATCGGGGGTATTTTTGCAACCGATTATGTTTACCGAACATATTTTCTTTATGCAGAAACCGCATTCAAAAAAGGGCATTTAAGGGGATTTTATCAACCGATTTGCAAATTTTATGCATTGGTTAAAAATATAACGTTTTTTCGTCCGTTTTTCAGTAATTTATCCAGTATTTTCTGTCGAGACTCCGGTAGCCGATTGCCTGCGCGACGTGCCTTGCGTCGATGATGTCGCTGTCGTTCATATCGGCTATCGTCTTTGCAAGTTTTAAGATCCTGTCGTATCCGCGCGCCGACAGTCCGAGTCTTTCGAACGCGGCTTTGAGCACCTCGTCTGCCTTTTCGTCGGTTACGCAGTACTCGCGAATCATTGCGGGCGTAAGCTGGCCGTTTGCGAAAATGCCGGTTCCGGCGTATCTCTTTACCATGCGCTCTCTTGCCTTTTCAACGCGCTTTCTTATTTCCGAGGACCTTTCCGACGGCGTTCTGTCTTTGAGCGCGTCGTAGGGGATTCCGGAAACCTCTATCTGAATATCTATTCTGTCGAGCATGGGGCCCGAAATTTTGGCAAGGTATGCGCTTCTCGCCGCGGGCGAGCAGGTGCACTTCTTTTCGGCGCTGCCGTAATAGCCGCATTTGCAGGGATTCATCGCGCACACGAGCATGAATTTGCTCGGGAAGCTCGTTCTGCCGCTCACCCTCGTTATTACGACCTTTCCGTCTTCTATCGGCTGGCGCAGCGCGTCGGTTGCGTCTTTCTTGAATTCCGCAAACTCGTCCAAAAACAGCACGCCGTTATGCGCAAGCGATATTTCGCCGGGCACGGGGAATTTGCCGCCGCCGATAAGGCCGGCTGTGGACATGGTATGGTGCGGCGCCCTGAAAGGACGCGCCGTAACGAGCGACTGCTCTTTTCCGAGCAGTCCGCAGACCGACTGGATTCTGCTGGTTTCGAGCGCTTCCTCGAAGCTCATTTTCGGCAGTATTCCGGGAAGTCTTTTTGCGAGCATGCTCTTTCCGGTTCCGGGAGGTCCGACGAGCAGCACGTTATGCATGCCGGCCGCCGCGATTTCAAGCGCGTGCTTTACGTTTTCCTGTCCCTTGACCTCCGACATATCGGGAATGTTTTCGGGCAGCGTTTCGAGCAGTTCTCTTCCTCTGTACGCCGTTTTTTCCATTCTTAAAAGGCCCGTTAAGTGAGCTACGAGCTGATTTATATTTTCAACGCCGTAAACGTCGATTCCCTCGACGACCGACGCTTCGAGCGCGTTGCCGGCCGGCACGAAAACCTCTTTTAATCCCGCGTCGCGCGCGGCGATGCACATCGGCAGAACGCCGTTCACGCGCCTTATTTTGCCCGAAAGCGAGAGCTCGCCTATAAAGCATTTTCCGCTCGTATCCGACGTCGAAAGCACGGTGCTTTTGATTATGGAAAGCATAATCGCAAGGTCAAACGCCGTGCCCTGCTTTAACATATCGGCGGGAGCGAGGTTTACGGTAACCGTAGATTGCGGGAACTCTATTCCCGACGACTTTACCGCCGCCTTTATTCTCTCGTATGCTTCTCTCACCGCGGCGTCGGGAAGTCCGACAAGCGAAAATTTCGGAAAATTTCCCGCGCTGTAGCACTCCGCGTCGACGATAAAGCCCTCAATTCCGTTTACCGCCGCGGTTTTTATCACCGATGTCATTTGATGTTTTCCTCCGAAGACGTTTACTTTCTCAAAAAGCCACGTTTTTCGTGGCTTTTTACTTTATTATGCCGAATTTTTTAAGCATTTCCAGCGTTTTTTCGCTCTCGGGGTCTTTACCCGACTTTTCGGCGGCTTTCGCCTCTTCAAGTCCCGATTTCACCCTGCCGTGCTTTATAATGTGTCCGATTCGCGCTATCTGATAGAAGAAAATCATATTTTTATGCTTTTCGAGAGACGGAAATATCAGAACGAGTTTTTCATAGGGCATAAACACCCTTGAAAAGAGGTATTTTCCCCTGCTTCCCTTGTTTGCGCTGCTCACCGAAACGCGGTTGTCGAGCGTGCCGTAGGTTCCCGCCTTTACGACGTACTTTTCAAGCGTTAAAATTGTGTCCGCGTCCTCTTGCGGTTTAACTCCGTCAAACCACTTTGCCGCAAGCGCCTTTGCCGCCTTTTCAAATTCAAAAAGTCCGCCCTCGATTATGAGTTTTTCCCGTTTATTTTCATCAAATTCCTTACGGTTATCCAGCACCCACAGGTCGGCGAACGCCTTTATTCCTATGCCGCCCTCTTCCATGTGTTTCGCCATATGCGCGATATGATAATAATAGAACATATCGTCGCTCATCTCATGTTTACACGAATTATCAGGGCAGGAAGCGTATTCCCACACCCTGTTTAACACCTTTTCCGCCTGCGGCATGCGCTTTTCTTCGACGAGATCGAAGTGGAGTTCCAAAGTCATTCCGTTCAGTGCGGTATAGGGAATATCGTGCGCGCTGCTCTTTCCCTTTTGATAGAGAAGTTCCTTTTCAAGCACTTCTCCCGCTTTTTCCACGTCTTCCTTATGGACGAGAACGTCGATATCGGCGCTTGAACGCATCCATTTTTCGGGGTAAAAGTCCCTTATTACCGCGCCTTTTAAGGGCAGAAACGCGATTTTTGCGTTCTCGAGCGCAAAGCATATTCTCTCAAATTCCGTATCGGTGAGCGCGAACTTGTTTTTCGCGTCTTTTATGCGTTTATCGAATTCATCCTTTATTTTGCCGTCTTCAAGCAGGTTATATCTTTCGAGCGCCGTGCCCACCACGTGCGCCATTCCGTGAAAAGACGAGATTACAAGCATTCTTTCGAGCACTTCTTCGGGGATTTGTTCTTTTCCGTAGCACTCTCTTATTTTCGGCATGACGCCGCATTCCTCATCAGAAAGCACGCTTCTTATAAGGCATGTCATTATTTCCAAAAGATGCTTCATTTTCTCATCTCCTCTCCGTTTGACTTTCTTTTTCTTCAGAGCGGATATGTCCTGTCCTCTATTACTTCGCCCGCCTGTATTTTCACAAGCGGCGGAATCTTATTTTCCGCCTTGACTATTGCGCCCAGACAGACGTGGGTTCCTTTACCGATAACGGTTCCGTGGTCGATTATGGCGGACGTATTTATTATGCACGCTCTGTTTATAACGCAGCCGGTATTTACCGCCGCAAGCGGCAGAATTACCGTGCCTTTATCTATTTTCGCGGTCTTGCTTACGTATGCTTTGGGGTGGATTATTACCGGCACGTTTGCGCCGAGGGATATTAATTCGTCCACAAGCGAAAGCCGCTTTTCGTTATTGCCGAAAGCGGGATATATATCGGTATTTTCGTCTATGAATTTCTCATACTCGCCGCATTTGCCGGCGACGTCTTCTCCCGTCTTGTTATCGTCGAGAAAAACTATTTTTTCATATATGCCGAGCTGAGATGCCACGTCTTTTACCATGGTTCCGTAGCCGCCGGCTCCTATAATTACGAGTCTTTTCATTCTTTTTCGACCTTCTCTCCGAAGGTGTCGGGGTGCGACGGGTCAAACTGCTCGTTTGCCCACATAACCGTAACCAGATTTTCGGTTTCCGACAGGTTGATTATATTATGCGTATATCCCGGAAGCATATGTACCGCCTCGATTTTATCGCCGCTCACTTCAAAATCTATTATCTCGTCGGTTCCTATTTTTCTTTCGCGGATAAGTCCGTGTCCGCTGACTACTATAAAGAACTCCCACTTGGTATGGTGCCAGTGTTCGCCCTTGGTTATTCCGGGTTTTGATATATTTACGCTGAACTGTCCGCATTTTTCGGTTTTGAGAAGCTCGGTGAAGCTTCCTCTGTCGTCTTTGTTCATTTACAGCTCGAACGACGCCTTTTCTTTCGGAAGATACGAAAGATAGGTCGAATAAAGCTTCTTTTCAAAGCTTCCGTACGGGATTTCGGGCATTATGAGAGTCTGCGGCTGGTTTCTGAATTTCTCGAGCAAATCGACGATTTCCCCGAGCGTAACGTGATGGGTTACGGGGCAGGCGCAGTATTTTCCGTCCTCCGCAAGCACCGTCTTTACGCCGTCGAACGTGCATCTGTGCTCTTTTCCTTCGAGCGCGTCAAGCATCTCGCGCACAAGGTCGTCTATATAGAGCAGTTCGAGCTCTGTTGCGCGGTCGTTTACCGTTATCGGCAGGTCGTTTGCGGTATTATGGCAAAACGTCGCAACGGCGCTGTTATAGTTCGGTCTGCACCACTTTCCGAAGAGGTTGGGAAAGCGGTAAACAAGCACTTTTGCGCCCGTTTCTTCCGCGTAGTTGAAAAACAGCTCCTCTCCCGCAAGCTTTGATTTTCCGTAGTCGCTCTGCGCGTATCTTCCGATAAGCGTTGCCTGAATGGAGCTTGAGAGCATTACGGGGCACTTGTTTTCATATTTTTTCAGCGTGTCGAGCAGCGTCGACGCAAAGCCGAAATTGCCCTTCATAAATTCGCTTTCGTCCTTCGGGCGGTTTACTCCCGCAAGATTGAACACAAAGTCGGCGTTTTTGCAGTATTCGTCGAGGAGTTTTGCGTCGGTGTCGATATCGAACTCGTATATTTCCCCGATTTTAAGCTCCGGGCGCGTTCTGTCCTTGCCGTCCCTTATGTTTTTAAGGGAAGAAACAAGATTTTTTCCGACAAATCCGGCGGAGCCGGTTACAAGTATTTTCATTTTCTCCCTCTTTTTCCGTTCAGTTATTTTCAAGCACGTCGGCTATCCTTAAGCATGCGAATCCGTCGCCGTAAGGGTTGCTGGCGTGCGCCATTTTATCGTATTCTTCCTTGTTTTCAAGCAGGTTTTTGAAGTTTTCGTAAATTACGTCCTCGTCTGTGCCGACAAGCTTCAATGTTCCCGCGGCAATTCCCTCCGGGCGCTCGGTAGTGTCCCTCATTACGAGCACCGGCTTTCCGAGCGACGGCGCTTCCTCCTGGATTCCTCCGCTATCGGTCAAAATGAGGTAGCTGCGCGCCAAAAAGTTATGAAAATCTATAACTTCAAGCGGCTCTATCAGTTTTATTCTGTCGCAGCCGCCCAATATTTCGTCGGCGCATGCGCGCACGAGCGGATTCATGTGTATCGGGTATATCGCCTTTACGTCGGGGTGCTCCTCCATTATTCTTCTTATCGCCGAGAACATATGCCTCATCGGCTCGCCCAAATTCTCCCTGCGGTGCGCGGTGATAATTATAAGCCGGCTGCCTTTTGCCCATTCGAGTTCGGGGTGGGTATAGTCGGCTCTCACCGTCGTTTTCAGCGCGTCGATTGCCGTGTTTCCGGTAACGTATATCGTCTTTTCGTCCTTGCCCTCGCGAAGGAGGTTCTGCTTTGCAAGCTCTGTCGGCGCGAAATTGTATTTTGAAATTATGCTCACCGCCTGGCGGTTGAACTCCTCGGGGTACGGGGAATATATGTTATAAGTCCGCAGTCCCGCCTCGACGTGTCCTACGGGGATTTGCAGATAAAAGCAGGCAAGCGCCGTCGCAAACGTCGTCGACGTGTCCCCGTGAACAAGCACGGCGTCGGGTTTTTCCTTTTCCAGAACGCCTTTTATGCTTGAAAGGATGTTTGACGTGATGTCAAAAAGCGTCTGCTTGTCCTTCATTATCGAAAGGTCGTAGTCGGGAATAACTTCGAATGCGTTTAGCACCTGGTCGAGCATCTGTCTGTGCTGTCCCGTAACGCAAACGACGGTCTTTATATTTTCCCGCGACTTGAGTTCGTTTACAAGGGGGCACATCTTTATTGCTTCGGGGCGTGTGCCGAATACAAGCATTACCTTCTTCATTCGCTTTCCTCCGTGTCAGATATAATATACTCCGTCTTTCTTTATCGCTTTACGCGTGTCGAGCACGGTCTTTGAGCGCAGTTTTTCCCATGCGCTTCCGGTCTTTATCTCGTCGTGTCCGACCATTATGATGACGAAATCGGTATCTTTCAAAAATTCGTCAAAGTCGTGGTACTGATTTTCGGTTACGTCTTTCTTAATATACGGGTCGTATGATTTGAGATCAATATTATATTTTTCCTTGCAGTATTCCATCATCTGCAAGGTCGGGGACTCCCTGTAATCGTCGACGTTTTCCTTATACGCGAGTCCGTAAAGTCCTATTTTTGAAAGGTCGTCCTTGCCTTCTTTGCGCATTATTGCCCTCGCCTTTTCGAGCACGAAAGCGGGCATGGATTC
>JAGDBE010000186.1 GCA_017959195.1 Clostridia bacterium
ATTGGGATCCTTTTCAACTTTCACAGAAATCTGAGATACGGCGTAAATCTTTCCGTCAATCGACAAAGTCGCAAAAAGAGCCGTGTCTTCGGACTCGGAAACCGGTATAACGTATTCGTTAAACGGTTCCGTGCCGTCTTTTGAAAGTACAACGGCGCTCTTTCCGTCTTTGACAATTAAAGTATAGTATTCGCCGTCTTTTATTTGAACGTTTTCAACCGTTACTAAAACGGACGTCCCTTCTGCGCTCATAAAAACGGAACCTTTTTCTACGGTTTCGCTTGGCGTAACGTATGAGAGTTCGGTAAGAATCTTTTCACTATTCCGTATGCGGAGAATATATTCTTCGCCGGATGAAAGATTTTCAAAAGTTATATTTGTGATTCCCTGTTGGAGTTCACGTTGTTGTTCAGTCCCGTCAGGCCCCGACAAAATCGCGTATATCGGTTCCACGAAGTCTTCTTCGGAACCGGTCATCTCGACCTGGAAAATGAAACTGCTTTCGGTCGACATAAGTAGCGAAACGTTGATCACAAATGCGTTTATTACAGCAACGACGACAACCGCTGCAGCAACGACAGCAGTAGCAACGGTGCCGGCCAAAGCGCCTATTCCGCTGGCGACAGACGATGCAACGGACGATGCGGCGGATGACGCCGCGGACGATGCCGACGAAGCGGCGGAAGACGCCGAAGACGACGCTGATGACGATGCGGACGATGACGCAGAAGAAGATGAGGAGGACGATGAAGACGATGACGATGAGTTGTCAAAGTCTTGTTGTTGTTCTTCATTCTTTTTCTTCTTTTCGGACGACGGCTGTTTCGGGTCGTCAAAAGTTTCCGCTACACGCAAAAACTCGCCCTGATCAGCCAAAGGATTTTCTTTTATAAAGTCGCGAGCGTCATTGTCAAAACGCAGTTTTTTGTAATCTAAACTTTTGCCTTGAGAACCGTCGGGATTGTTGATATTATACGTATTTGATTCGTTTTTCACTTTTCACGTCCTTATAATATGCAACTCGAGTGTTCAAGGGGAAGCCTCAGACGTTGTTCGCGTCGGCGTCGGCAATACCCTTGCTGAGTTCTTTCTGTTCTTCTACAAAAGAATGAGCTGCTTCCTGCTGAGTTGCAGTCGCCGCCTCAAAACTGATAGGCTGGTTGACAACAACCTGCGGAAACGGAATGTTGATGTTGTACTTGTCGAACAGCAATTTGAACTGACGGTTCATATCGCGTTCAACCTGATATTTCGCGCCTTCGTCGCAGTTTGCTGCGAAGCGGAGAACGACAGCGGAATCACCGAGTTCGGAAACACCTTTGTAGAAAGGTCCTTCTTTGATGTCGGGAATGGCTTCTTTAATCTTCGGGAAATTTTCTTTAAGAATTGCCTCAACGCGCTCGAGCGACTCGCCGTATTCGATACCGATATCGCAGATAGCGAGCGAAAGCTGGTTTGTCATGTTGATAACGGTTTGTACGTGAGCATTGTTGATGATCTTGACGTTGCCGCCTGTATCAACGAGTTGAGTTGTACGGATACCGATCTCTTTAACGACTCCGCGGAAACCGTCAACGACGATAATATCGCCGACGTCGAATACGCCTTCAAATACGATAAAGAGACCTGCAATGATGTCTGCAACCAGCGGCTGAGCTCCGAGACCGACAACCAATCCTAAAATTCCACTACCGGCAAGGATAGCGGTCGTATCAACGCCAAGCGTCTTCAAAACGAAGAACAAAAGAGTGAGTATTGCAGCGTATTTTACGAAACTGCAAAGGATATCAACGATAGCTTTGCCTTTCTTGAGCGGTTTTGCGATAAGTTTAAGTACGAAACGCAACAACCAGCTCGCGCCGAGACAGAAAATGAAATAGCTGACCAAACGAATGATCACGTTATATTCTCCGGCGTTTCCGAAAATGTTAAGACTCTTCCAAAATTCGTTCGTGGCCGGGAACCAAATGCTGCCGAAAGCCATAATAACGGCGTAGGCTATAAGCACGAGAAATGCAAGGCATTTCAAAACGAGCCCGAATGAGAATTTCGGCTTTTTAAAACTGTTTTTCACGATAAAAATTACCTTCCTTCTTTTTTGGATTTAATTTTTGAAACAATCTACAACTACACTTTTTCAGCAGAACGTTTGCCCCAAAAACTTCTAATTTATATTAACATAAATATATATGCGTGTCAAGTGCTTTCGACATTTTTTTGCAAAGGCAAGATACACAAAAAAAGCTCGGAAAACCCGAACTTTTTTGCTTTTAAAACTGTTTTCTCATACGCTCCAGAGCGCCTTTTTCGAGCCGCGAGACCTGCGCCTGCGATATACCTATCTCCTCGGCAATCTCCATTTGCGTTTTGTTGCGGTAAAACCGAAGATTTATAATGGTTCGCTCGCGCTCCGAGAGATTGCTCATTGCCTCTTTGAGCGCTATATTTTCGAGCCACGCCTCGTCCGCAGGATTTGAGTCGCTCAGTTGATCCATAAGATATATCGAGTCGCCGTTTTCGCTGTAAACCGGCTCGTATATCGAAACCGGCTCGATTATTGCTTCCATGGCACGTAAAACCGCTTCTTTTTTCTCACCGATTTTCGCGGCGATTTCGTCAACGGTAGGCTCGGACTCTTTTTCCAGCATAATTTCTTCTTTTGCCTGAAGCGCGCGGTATGCGGTGTCCCTGACCGAACGACTTATCCTTATCGCGTTGTTGTCGCGCAGATAACGCCGGATTTCACCTATGATCATGGGAACGCCGTAAGTGGAAAATTTTACGTCCATATCGGGGTTAAAATTATCAACGGCTTTGATAAGCCCGATGCAGCCGACCTGAAAAAGATCGTCAACGTCCTCTCGTCGATTTCCGAATCTTTGAATTATGCTCAGCACAAGTCTCAAATTGCCGTAAATCAAGCGTTCACGGGCGTTTTTGTCCCCTGCCCTGCATTTTTCTATCAAAATTTTCTGCTCTTCGTCGTCAAGTGTTTTGAGCTTCGACGTGTTTACTCCGCATATTTCAACCTTATTATAGTACATAAATAACTCCTACGACGGAATGCCGTCACAGAAATTATTTACCACGCGAAAATGCGTTTATTCAATTTTGCTTTTGCCTTGTTTTGGCATAAAAATAAGACCACGTTTCCGTGGTCATATTTTTTGTCAAATTTTCTCTTTGACTTTGGAAGCCTTTCCGACTCTGCCGCGCAGATAGTAAAGTTTCGCGCGTCTGACTTTACCGGAACGTACGATGTCAACCTTGACTACGTTCGGGGAGTGGATCGGGAAAGTCTTTTCTACGCCGATACCGTAAGACAATCTTCTGACGGTAAAGGTCTCGGAGATTCCGCCGCCGTTTTTCGCGATAATCGTACCCTCGAAAAGCTGTATTCTTTCCTTTTCGCCCTCTTTAATACGGTTGTGAACGCGAACGGTGTCACCGATGTTGAGTACCGGTACGGTCTCCTTCAATTGCTCATTTGTCAGAACCTTAATGAAATCCATTTTTTGGCCCTCCTTACAACGGACATTCGTGCTTGAGCTTTAATGCAGAGGACTGTCCTTTCTTAATGTGCATTGCACACACAACGCGTATTATACCACGTTCTCCGATATAATGCAATAGTTTTTTGAAAATTTTTCTCCTATTTTTTGCCTTTTATTGATAAAATGATGCTTTTTGTGCCTTTTATCAGCGATTTTGCGTTCACGGCGAAGATTCCGACGACCGATACCGCCTGCAAAACATACATAAGAAACGTA
>JAGDBE010000187.1 GCA_017959195.1 Clostridia bacterium
ACCTTATAAGGTTGAGCTCATAAACGACCTTCCCGAAGACAGCATAGTTTCGTTTTATACCCAGGGCGAGTTTACCGACCTCTGCGCAGGCCCGCACCTTCCTTCAACGGGAAAATTAAAGGCGATAAAGCTTATGCAGTGCACCGGAGCATACTGGAGAGGCAGCGAGAAGAATAAAATGCTGTCGAGAGTGTACGGAACGGCGTTTCCGAAGCAGAGCGAGCTCGACGCATACCTGCTGCAGATAGAGGAAGCGAAAAAGAGAGACCACAGAAAGCTCGGTAAAGAGCTCGGCATATTCGCACTCTTTGAAGAGGGCCCCGGCTTCCCGTTCTTCCTTCCCAACGGCATGATAATCAAAAACACCCTCATAGATTACTGGAGACAGATACACACAAGAGAGGGCTATAAGGAAATAAGCACGCCTATAATGCTCAGACGCGAACTCTGGGAGACGTCGGGACACTGGGACCACTATAAAAACAATATGTATACGACGGTTATCGACGAAAACGATTTCGCCGTAAAGCCGATGAACTGCCCCGGTGGAATGCTTGTTTATAAGCTTCATCCGCATTCGTATAAGGATCTGCCGCTCAGACTTGCGGAACTCGGAATAGTGCACCGCCACGAAAAATCGGGCGAAATGCACGGACTTATGCGCGTAAGATGCTTTACTCAGGACGACGCTCACATATATATAACGAAAGAGCAGATAACCGACGAGATAAAGGGCGTTGTACGCCTTATAAACGAGGTTTATACGCTGTTCGGATTCAAGTATCACGTTGAACTTTCGACCATGCCGGAAGACCACCTCGGCTCGCTTGAGGACTGGGAAGCCGCAACGAACGGACTTAAAACGGCGCTCGACGAGCTTAATCTGCCGTACGTTATAAACGAGGGCGACGGCGCGTTCTACGGACCGAAAATAGACTTCCACCTCGAAGACTCGATAGGAAGAACCTGGCAGTGCGGAACGATACAGCTCGACTTCCAGCTCCCCATGAGATTCAACGCCGAATATACAGGCGCCGACGGCGAAAAGCACAGACCGATTATGATTCACAGAGTATGCTTCGGCTCGATAGAAAGATTCATCGGCATCCTTATCGAACACTTTGCGGGCGCGTTCCCGACGTGGCTTGCGCCTGTTCAGGTAAAGGTAATGTCGATAAGCGATAACCAGTACGACTACGCAAAAGGCGTTTGCGATAAGCTTGCCGAAAGCGGCATAAGATGCGAATTTGACGACAGAAACGAAAAAATCGGCTATAAGATAAGAGAAGCACAGCTCCAGAAGGTTCCGTATATGCTCGTTATCGGCGATAAGGAAGTTGAATCGGGACTCGTTGCCGTGCGCTCGAGAAAGAACGGCGACGAAGGCACGAAGAATATAGACGAATTCATAGGCGAAATCAAGAAGGAAATCGAAGAAAAAGCAAGATAAGCGCAAAGCGGGAAAGGAAAAAGAAATGGACTGTATTTTTTGTAAAATAGCATCTGGCGAAATTCCCTCGAAAAAGGTATACGAAGACGAAGATATGCTCGCGTTTTACGATATCAATCCCATGGCGAAAGTACACGTGCTCGTAATACCCAAAGCGCATATAGACAATATAGACGGAATAAACCCGGGAAATTCGGCATGCGTTGCGAAAATATTTGAAAAAATTGGCGAAATCGCAAAGGCAGCGGGAATAACTAACGGCTACCGCGTGATTTCAAACTGCGGACCCGACGCAAAGCAGTCGGTAATGCACCTTCATTTTCATATCTTGGGCGGAGAAGAACTGCCCGAAAGACTCGCGTAAATTTGAGTAAATTTAAGGAGACGACAAAAATGGATGACATCAAATATTATCATATAACCGTAGCGGGACTCGAAAGAGCGCTCCCGATATGCGCGCTGAACGAAAAACTGTCGATAGCGGGCTTTGTAATGCTCGGTGATTACGAACTCGTTGAAGCGTGCGCAAGGGAACTGAATAAACTTCTCCCCGAGCACGACTACCTCATCGCGCCCGAAGCGAAATCCATTTCCCTTATAAACGAAATGGCAAGACAGGCGGGCGAAAAGAAGCATTTTGTCGCAAGAAAAGGAATAAAAGCGTATATGACCAACCCCATAAGCGTAAACGTAAATTCCATTACGACGGCGCGCGAGCAGACGCTCTACCTTGACGGCAGAGACGCCGAGCTTATGAAAGGCAAAAGAATAGTCATAGTCGACGACGTAATAAGCACGGGAGAATCTATGGCGGCGGTTGAAAAACTCGTCAAGACGGCGGGAGGAATAGTAGTCGGAAGAGCGGCTGTGCTTGCGGAAGGCGACGCTGCCGACAGAGACGACATTATTTATCTCGAAAAACTGCCGTTGTTCTTCAGTTAATAATGAGCAAAAAATATAAAGCCGCTTTTATAACGCTCGGATGCAGAGTAAATCAGTACGAAACGCGCGCCGTAAAAGAGGCGTTTGAGTCTCTCGGCTTTGAGACGGGGGACTTTTCCGAAAAGTGCGACGTTTACGTCATAAATACCTGCACCGTAACGGCCGAAAGCGACAGAAAATCCATGCAGATGATAAGACGCGCAAGAAATACCGGCGGAAAAGAAGCCGTTGTAATCGCGATGGGCTGCATGGTGCAGATTAATCCTGAAAAATCCGCGAAAATCGAAGAAATCGACCTTGCCGTAGGCAATAAGGATAAAATTTCCTGCGCACAAAAGGCGATGGAAATTTTGAAGTCCAAAAAACGCGAAAAGACGGTTGAAGTCAGCGATATTTCGGGAAAAAGAGAAATAGACAGCGCAAAAATCACGGGCTCCGACTTGACAAAAGCGTTTTTGAAGATATGCGACGGCTGTAATAATTCCTGCGCCTACTGCATTATCCCGAAGGCGCGCGGAAGCGTGTGCTCGAAAACCGTTGCGGAAGTCAAGAGCGAAGTCGAAACCCTCTGCGAAAACGGCTATAAGGAAGTCGTGCTTACTGGAATAGAGACGGCGGCATACGGAAAGGATATAAATTCCGACCTCGTAACGCTCGTCGAAAACGTAAATGAGTGCGGAAAACTTGAACGCATACGGCTCGGCTCGCTTGAACCGACGATTATTAACGAAAAGAGCGTTATGCGTCTTTCAGAATGCAAAAAATTCATGCCGCACTACCACCTCTCGCTTCAGAGCGGATGCGACGCGGTGCTGAATGCAATGCGCCGTAAATATAATACGAAAATGTTTCTTGACGTCGTAAGGATTTTAAGGGAAAATATAGGGGACGTAACGCTTACGACGGATATTATCGTGGGCTTTCCGGGCGAGACGGAGGAAATGTTCCTTGAAACGCAGGAATTCGTGAAAAAATGCGGCTTTCTGTACGTTCATATCTTTCCGTACTCCGACAGAGCGGGAACTCTTTCGTCAAAGATGAATAATAAAATCGACGCGCAGACAAAGCGCAAAAGGGCGCAAAGACTTAAAAAAACAATGCTTGAAATGAGAAAAGAAGTACTTTCAAACTTTTTGGGAACCGAAAGGGAAGTTCTGGTCGAAAAAACCGAGGGGAAATACGCTTTCGGACATACCGATAATTTTATCGAGACCAGATTTGAAAATACCGGAAAAAAAGTAAAGAAAAACGATATGGTAAAGGTTAAACTGACCGACTTTCCCGAAAGCGCGGAGTACGTAAACGCGGAAGTTGTAAAAGTATAAGGAGGAACGCTTTTGGAAGATAATAAGGCGTATAAAGATAATATAATTGTCGCCGAAAACGTAAGTTATACTTATACCGATAACGATGACAACGAAAATAACGATACAGAAGCCATAAAAAATCTGTCGTGCGAAATTCCGAGAGGGAAGTTTACCGCGATAATAGGACATAACGGCTCGGGAAAATCGACGCTCGCAAAGCTTCTTTCGGGCATCATGGTGCCGGGAAGCGGCAAAGTAACGGTTTATAAGGCGGGCGATAAAGAAGGAATAAGTTCCGACGACGAAAATAACGATTTCGAGATAAGAAAAACCGTCGGCATGGTGTTCCAGAATCCCGATAACCAGATAGTCGCCACCATCGTCGAGGACGACGTCGCTTTCGCACCCGAAAATATCGGCATTGAGCCGAAAGAGATAAGGCGCAGGGTTGACGAGGCGCTCAAAACGGTGGGACTTACCGAATACGCACTTCACGATACGCATAAACTTTCGGGCGGACAGAAGCAGAGAGTCGCGATAGCGGGAATGCTTGCGGTTGAGCCGGAATGCATAATATTCGACGAATCGACGGCAATGCTCGACCCCGGCGGAAGAAAGGATATAATGAACACCATTCTTTCGCTCAAAAACAAGGGCATCACCGTCGTGCTCATAACGCACTATATGAACGAGGCGACGCGCGCCGACAACATAATAGTCGTCGACCACGGAGACGCGATACTTACAGGCACGCCCGAGGAGGTCTTCGATAACGAGGAAGTCTTGAAAAAATGCGGACTTGAAGCTCCGCAGTCGACTCTTGTCGTTCAGAAATTAAGAGAAAACGGCATAGATATAGACGCAAGAGGCGTGCTTGACGCGCAAAGCGCATCTGAGGCGATAGATAAGGCGCTGAAAGCGAAAAAGGGGGTAAGAGACGATGCTTGAATTTGAAAACGTGTCGTATTATTACAGCAAAAACACCCCTTTTGAAAAAGAGGCGCTCAAAAATATATCTATAACCATAAAAGATAATATGACGACGGGAATTATAGGGCATACAGGTTGCGGAAAATCGACGCTCGCGCAGATGATGAACGCACTTATCGCCCCGACTGAGGGAAAGGTTTTACTCGACGGAAAAGACATTAACGCAAAGGACTATAATACCGTCGGCGTAAGGTTCGACGTGGGACTCGTGTTCCAGTACCCCGAATACCAGCTTTTTGAAGAGACGGTGTATAAGGATATCTCGTTCGGACCGAAAAATATGGGACTTTCGGAAGCGGAGATAAAAGAAAGGGTTAAGTTTGCGTCGGGATTTACGGGAATTACCGACGATATGCTCGAAAGAAGCCCGTTTGAAATATCGGGCGGCCAGAGAAGAAGAGTGGCTATCGCGGGCGTAATTGCCATGGACCCGAAAATCCTTGTTCTCGACGAGCCCGCGGCTGGACTTGACCCGAAAGGCAGAAACGAAATACTGTCTGGACTTGTGGAATATAGAAAAAAGCGCGGAAACAGCCTCGTTATCATCTCTCACAGCATGGAGGACATAGCGGTATATTCCGACGAAATAATAGCCATGAGCAATGCTCAGGTGCTTATGACAGGCACACCGAGCGAGGTGTTCTCAAATCATAAACTGCTGACGGAATCGGGACTCGATATTCCCGAAATAACGTCGCTGCTCATAAATTTGAAAGCTCTCGGCTACGACGTGGACAGCACCTGCTATACCGTCGAAAGCGGCTATAAAAGCATAGAAAAACTGTTTAAATAATAAAAAATCACGGTTAAAAACCGTGTTTTTTTATGAAAAGAATCATAAAATCATTCCCCGATGAGCTTCAAGAAACGCTTGTCGTTCATCTGCTCGTTGGTGATATATTCCCCGTCTTTGAAAACCGCATAGGTCGTTATCGGAGTGGGCGCGTTCTGCGCCTCTTCTTTTGTCTTTATATGTATTGCCGTGAAGGGAACACCCTTTTCCTTTGCGACTTCTTCCAAAACAGGCACGTATTTTGCGTTGAACGGACACTGACTCGTGTAGTATAAAACGTACCCTTTTCTGTCTGTGTGCGGATGCTTTGCGCAGTCCTTGAATTGCGGCTTAGGCGCATTTTTTTCAAACGGCAGATACCATAGCTGAATACCGTTGTCCGCTTCGTCGCAGACCGAAAAATTCTTGTGCTTCAAATACGACGGGTCCGAAAGAAACGGCTTTTTCTTTGCGGAAGAAAGCACGCAGAGACCGAGTTTTTTCCCTTTTTCAGCGTCCTTTATGCACTCGTCGAGTAAGTCGTTCGAATATCCGTGCCCCTTGAACGAGCCTGAAACCCACAGACAGTCAATATAGATGTAATTGTCGGCAATAATCGGAACCCACGCGTTTTCGGCGGGAATGTATTCTATAAAACACTTGCCGCGCTCGACGCTTTTCAGGAAAACGAGCCCGTCGCCGAAACGCTCGGCAAGCCACGCCTTTTTTGACGCGACCTGAACGTCGTTGTTGTTGGAAATTGCGCAGCAGATGTGCTCCTTTTCGAGATTTTCCTTCGTAACCTTGATATAATCCATTAAAAACCCCTCTTTTACTTGATTTTTTTGATTTTCGTCTTCGGCTCGGGCAGTTCCTTTTCCATCGCCTCAATTACGGCGCATAGCGACTCGCGGTCGTCTAAGTCGGGCATTATCATTTTCTTTGCGCCGTCGTAGGGAATTTCTTCGGGTGCGTCGGGCAGCATTTTAAGGACCGACGGCGTCGGCTTTATTTAAAATCGGCCGTCGTATAATCCGCCTATAACTTTTCCGCGGTAGTAAACGACGTATTCGCCCATCATCGG
>JAGDBE010000188.1 GCA_017959195.1 Clostridia bacterium
ATTATAAAAGAATGAAACCTTACGGTTATGGCTTATCGCCGTATCAAGCGTATCTATCGTATAAAACAGCTGCTGGTTTCTCGGGTTGCTCTCGGGAGTCGTTAAGATATTTTTCACGCGCGAGCGGAAATATTTATTTGAAAGCCCTTCGATTTTCTTGATTAGTTCCTTGCTCTGGCTGTACGGAATATTCTTGAAGAACATTATACTGTCGATCATGAGACTCAGCTCGCTGTCGGTAAAATCGCGCACGAGATAAAAATCAGACCAGATATAACTTTCTTCAAGCTCGCCCGTAACCCTGTTTGGCACCATGCGCACCGACTCGCTGTATTCGATGTCGTAGCCGCATTCCATAAGGTTTAGGATGTTCCTCTTTACCGTCTTTCTCTCAACCGTCATATCGTATTCGTTATGCAGAATTTCGACGATATCCCTTTGGCTGAGTCTGTGGTTCTCGTCGCTGTATCGGCGCAGGATATCCAGAATATTCATTATAACCAGTTTTTTTACGGGAGCAGGCATGGCGCACCGCCTTTCCGAAATTTATTTTTTACGATTCTGTTTTATTCCGCTTGATCTTTATTGTTTTTCATTTATATATTACACTTCTTGATGAGACAAAAATGTCTCATGCGCGGAAATTTTTCGTCTTATCCGTTTAATATCTTTGGCGACGAGCAGGCCTTTTTTTAGGAGTTCCGCTGCGATTGCCTCGAAAAAGGCGTTGTTTTCTGAAATCATGCGTTGCGCGCGGCTATAGCATTCCTCCACCTTATCGGCGGCAATCTGCTCCATTCTGGAAAGCATTTCGGTTGAAAACTCGTAATGCGACTGCTTCAAAAAGAAGCCGTAGGCGGCATTATCCGAAATAAGTCTCGAAATATCGCTTCTCGCCCTGTATAAATCGCTTTCGGCGCCGATATCCTTAATTCCGAATTTGTGTTTTGTTCCTGCAAGTCCGCCCATTGAGCAGGTTATTGCGTCGATTACGTCGTCAAGCTCGGTTATTTCCTTAGAGACGTAAGACGTAACGCCGGAAGCGCGTCCGTTGTTTTCAAAAATACATATTGCCGACACGCTGCCGGGGCAGATTATCTCCGACACGAGGGCGTGTCCCGTTTCGTGATACGCGGCGAGCATGGCGTCTCTTCTTTTTGTACCCGATATAATGCTGTCCGGCGAGACGTCATAGGAGATATCCATGCAGCCGAGAATGAGGTGGCGCATGGTGATTGTTTCGGAATTCTCGTATCCGGCAAGCAGTCCCGCCTTGTTTACCGCCGTTTCAAGAGCGGCGCAGCTGAGACCCGACATTATGCCCGCGACGGTTTCGGCGTCGGCTTCTGCGACTAAGCGCTTGTCCTTGAGGTAGTGCCGGACGATGTTCACGGCGTCTTCGCCTGTCGGTGAATCTATTTTTATGATGCGGTCGAATCTTCCCGTGCGGAGCAGGGATTCGGGCAGATTTTCGATGTCGTTTGCGGTTGCGAACACAAAAACGCCTGACGATTTGACGTTGTCCATGCAGGACTGAACGGTTACGTACTCCTCGGTATTTTTGTGATATTCGTCGGCGTTTGCGAATTTGTCAAGGTCGTCAAGAAAGACGATTGACGGGGCATCCTGCCGCGCCTGTTCGAACACCACCCGTATGTATTCGATGAATTCCCGCTCCGGCCTGTCCTTGCGGCACATAAACGCTTTTCTGCCGCTCGCTTCGATAAGGCAGGTGGCCATGAGGGTTTTTCCAACGCCCGGCTCGCCGTGCAAAAGCAGACCTTTCGGGGCGCTCGTCCCGAGACGTGCGTATTTTTCAGTGTTTTTAAGCGCGTCCGCCGTGCGCTCAAGCTCTTTGCGGATTGATTTGTAGCCGATGATTTTGTCAAAAGGATTTGTCATATTCAACACCTCGCAATTTTGAAGTGCTTCTATTCTAACAATCCCCGCGGGACATTTTTGTCCCATCGCTTTTCCGAAACAAAAAACCGCTGTCTTAACAGGGATAAGCCGGCGGTTTGTGGTGGATATATGCGGAAAAAAGCGTTATGAATCGTAAAACTGTCTGCCGTCGGAAGTTTCGGGGCGGCAAGCCTTCGGATATTCGAAAATCTGCGGATTTTCCGCATTTTTTTCGAGATAGGAGACGAATTCCGACGCATAATACTTTGCCATAGCAAGATTATGCATGAGATAGTGTCCGCAGCTTTCGGGAGTGGCGCCGGGGACCTCGGCAGCGTCGTTTACCGACTTGAAGGCGGAGAGTACGAGCCCGAAAATCTCTTTCGGGGCGCGGTTATTCTTCATAATGAGATAAAATCCCGTAAGGCAGCCCATGGGGCCCCAATATATGATTTCGTCCTTACATGCGGGGTCGTTTCGCAAGGCCGTCGCGACGATATGTTCAAGGGAATGCATTGCCGCGGTGTCGATAACCGGCTCTTTGTTCGGCCTTTTGAGCCGTATATCGTAGGTCGTGACGGCGTTTCCGTTCACATCGTCCGTTCGGCTTACGAAAATGCCCGGAACGATGCGCGTGTGGTCGACCGAAAAGCTTTGTATCAATTTCATATCCACATCTCCTTTTCTATATTATAACGGAAATTGAGAGGTTTGGCAACAGAAATAATAAAATGATATATGCGGCGGAGCCGCATATGATATAAAATCCGTTCCTTAATACGCCGCAGGCGTATATCATACCCGAAGGGTATATCATACCGCAGGTATATCATCCGTTCCGAAAGGAACGGATATCATTGCAAAAGGCAAGTCTTTCGACTTGCCTTTTGCATGGTGGAGGCGAGGAGAATCGAACTCCTGTCCGAAAACTCATCCTTACCGTTTTCTCCGGGCGCAGACTGCCTTTAAATTCCCCCTTGCAAAATCCGGCAGACGGGAAAAAGCAAGAGGTAGCTTCATAAGTTCATGACGTCCCGCAAAGCTTAGGGACGTTCACGTTCACTGCTGTGTCACGCCGTATCCCGCGCCGCAGTACTCGCAGGTACGACGGCCGCCGAAGTTAGGCAGCTTTAACTAATGTGTTATTAGCGTTTATTTTTAAAATTGCGGCGTTTTAAAGAGCTCCCGCACCTCTGCCCGCTTACAGTATCTCAAAATCCCCGTCGAAACCTTTACGCCCCCCTGCTTTATTTCTGCGACCTTTCGTCGTAAATCCAAGCGGCCGCGTCCTCAAGCCAGTTTTTGAGTCTTAAAGGTCTGAAATTGGTTACTCTGTCGCCGGTTGCGGCGCCGTGTTCGCCTTTTTCGTATATGTGAAGTTCAAACGGGATACGCTGTTCTCTGAGCGCAAGCGCAAATCTTATGGAATTTTCGCAAGGCACGCCGTCGTCCTCGTAGGTGCTCCAGATGAACGCCGGAGGCGTATCGGCCGATACCTGTTTATCGAGGCACAGATATTCGAGCATCTCTTTGTCGCCCTTTTTGTCGCCGAGAAGCGCGTCGAAAGAGCCGAGATGGCTTTTTTTGTCGTCGTTAGTTATTACGGGATAGCCGAGAACAAGGCCGTCGGGTCTTAAGCCCTCAACGTCTCCGAAATACTTAACCGCTTCCTTTTTATTCCAGAGAGTTCCCGCGCTTGCGGCGAGATGTCCGCCCGCGGAAAAGCCGCACACGAATATTTTATCCTTATTTACGAAATATTTTTCAGCATTTTCGCGCAAAAACTTAATTGCGGACAGCACTTCGAGCAGCGCCGACGGGAAAGTCGACGGAACGACGCTGTAATTTATTACGCAGGCGTTCATTCCCTTCGCAACGAAGTTGAGAGCGATCGGGTCCGCTTCTCTTCTCGAGGTCCAGCCGTAGCCGCCGCCGGGAAGAACGATAACGGTCGGTCTTTTGGGCGTATAAGCCGACGCCTCTCTCGATTCGTTGGGAACGTACAGGTCCATTTTTGCAACGTAACCCGTATCGGGCGCGTCAATTTTGGAATAGTCGAGTTTGAGATCAATTCTTTCGTAAATCATGGTTTTTCTCCTTTAATATTTATTTCTTCCGCTCTGTTCACGGTCAATATCGCGTTTTGCCTGTTTTTTCGCCTCGGCGTCGCGTTTATCATAAAGCTTTTTACCTTTGCAAAGCCCTATTTCCATTTTTACCCTTTGCTTTGAAAAATACATTTTCAGCGGGATTACGGTATATCCTTCGCGGCCGACGAGCCCGAAAAGCTTCATTATTTCACGCTTGTGGAGAAGAAGCCTTCTCTTTCTCAGCGGGTCGACGTTGAAGATGTTGCCCTTTTCATAGGGGCTGATATGCACGCCTTCGGCGAAAATTTCGCCCTTTTTTATCTCGCAGAAAGAGTCCTTCATATTGACTCTTCCGGCTCTGATGCTCTTTACTTCGGTGCCGGTAAGCTCGATGCCCGCCTCATACGTCTCCTCGACGAAATAGTCGTGATACGCTTTTTTATTCTGCGCGGTAATTTTAATTTCGTTTTCCTTTGCGGGCATAATCTCACCTCTTTTGCGGTTTTATTATAACACATTCCAAAACAAAATACAATAGATTTTTTGTTGAGGTTCTCCCTCTTTTGCGCACTTTTATTCTTTTTCGGACAAAGTTTTTCCCGTTCCGTCAAAAAGTAATAAATTTGTAAATATTGCCGCCTTTTCAACAAATGTATTTTCAAATGATGTATAATTAAAAAAAGTTCTTTTGTAAAAGGAAGAAATAAAGATGAGAAAAAACAGCGGCGGCTTCGTCTACGTGCTTATAACCTGCCTTGTTTTCCTTAACGTTTTCGTATATTCGAAGATAATAACGAACCACATCCCCGAAGCGAATTACGAAAAAGCGGAAAGCGGCGCCGGAAACGCCGTGGAAACAGACGACGGCGGCGGTCGGGCAAACACGCTTGACGAAAACCATAAATATATAAACGCAGCGGACGCGGACGTAAAATCGGGAAATCTCATTCTCGTGAACGCCTCGTACCCCTACGATTTCGACGCGTCTCCGTCGGTTTCACCGAAAGAAGACCCCGTAAGCGTTTATTATAACAAAACCGATTCTTATTTCGTAAAGGACATAAACGTGTCGCTTAATCCCACGACGATTACCGCGTTTAACGGCCTTATGGACGCTTTTTACGAAAAGGTCGGCAAAAAATGCGTCATTATAACGCAGGGACACCGCACTTACGATGAGCAGAAAGAGATGCTCGACCTTAAAGTCGCCCAGTACGGCGAGGACCAGAAGGTAGCGCAGAAACCCGGCTTTTCGGAGCACCATACAGGATATGCGCTGGACATAAGCACCTACGAAAATCAGATTATGGGCACGTTCACGGGCGAAGACGATTACGCGTTCGTGCACGAAAACGCGCATAAATACGGCTTTATCCTGAGATACCCCGAGGAAAAGGAAGACGTTACGGGAATAAGCTACGAGCCGTGGCATTTAAGGTACGTCGGCATTCCTCACTCGATTTACATATACGAAAACGGCATAACGCTTGAAGAATATATTAAACTTCTCTCGCTGTACCCGTTTGAAAGCGGACACTTAAAGATTCAAGACAAAGATACGGGAGAGGAATACGAGGTTTACAGCGTAAAATCGGAGGGCAAAGCGACGCCCGTTCCCGTGCCGAAGGACGAAAACGCAGTTTATTCCGTTTCGGGCGAAAAAGCCGGAAACATAATCGTAACTATACAAAAATAATCGAAAAGGATGAAAAATATGACTTACTACGTTTATTCGGTAAACGGAAAAACCGAAAACAGCGGAAAAACCATGGACCTGCCTCTCGATACATATCTTAATATGAAGGTTA
>JAGDBE010000189.1 GCA_017959195.1 Clostridia bacterium
ACGGACATGCGACTATCGTCGGCGGCTGTGTTGTTGACAGCGGTAAATTCAATTGGGATAACGGCAAATTCCCCGAGCTTACAGAGCCTGACGAATCGTATCACGGCGTTATATATACAAAGCAGTTTGGTGAAAACGCGTTCATAACAAAGCTTCGCGTTCAGCTTATACGCGATTTCGGCGTCGCTCCGAGCGCGATAAACGCGTTCCTGCTCAATATGGGGCTTGAAACCTTGCACCTGAGAATGGAGCGCCATTGCGAAAATGCGCAAAAGGTTGCGGAATTTCTGGAATCAAACGATAAAATAGCATGGGTAAATTATCCGAAGCTCAGATCGAGCAAGGATTTTGCACTGGCGGAGAAGTATCTGCCCAAGGGCGCATGCGGCGTTATTTCCTTTGGTATAAAGGGCGGCAGAGCGGCTGCAGTAAAGTTTATGGACAGCTTAAAGCTTGCCGCGATAGTTGTACATGTTGCGGACGCGCGCACCTGCGTTCTGCATCCTGCATCGACAACACACCGTCAGCTGACAGACGAACAGCTCGTTGATGCCGGGATAGGCGCGGATCTTATCAGAATGTCGGTTGGTATTGAAAATGCCGATGATATTATAAACGATATAAAACAAGCATTAAATGAGGTGAAATAATGCCAATTAAAATTCCTAACGATTTGCCGGCAACCGAAACGCTTAATAAGGAAAATATTTTCGTTATCACCGAAACGCGGGCGCTTACACAGGACATACGCCCCTTGCGGATACTGCTTCTTAACCTTATGCCGACAAAAATTGCAACGGAAACGCAGTTTGCCCGTCTTTTGGGAAATACGCCTCTGCAGGTAAAGCTTGAGTTTTTACAAACGGCGACGCATAAGGCAACTCATACCGACGAACAGCATATGATAGATTTTTATAAGACTTTTGACGAGATTAAAAATCAGAAGTACGACGGTATGGTAATAACAGGCGCGCCCGTTGAACTGCTTGACTTCGAGCAGGTAAACTACTGGGACGAGCTTTGCACGATAATGGAGTGGAGCAAGACGCACGTTACGAGCACCGTTCACATCTGCTGGGCGGCGCAGGCGGCGCTGTACTACCATTACGGAATAAAGAAAGTACCGCTTCCCGAAAAGCTTTTCGGCGTATATAAGCATCACGCCGACTACAAGATGTCGATACTTTTCAGGGGATTTGACGACGTGTTCATGGTGCCGCAGTCGAGGTACACGACGGTTCGCAGAAGCGACGTCGAAAGCGTGCCCGGACTTAAAATTCTCGCTTCGTCGGACGAAACGGGCGTGTACGTTATCGCTACGGACAAGGGAAGGCAGATTTTCGTTACGGGACACCCGGAATACGATACGGATACTCTGAAAAACGAGTATTTACGCGATAAAAACGCGGGCAAAAACGTCAAAATTCCGATTAATTATTTTACCGACGACGACGAGACGAAAGAGCCCGTAAATTCGTGGAGAAGCAGCGCAACTCTCCTTTACTGCAACTGGCTCAACTACTTCGTTTATCAGACCACGCCGTACGACATTGAACAAATTCATTAAAAAAAGAAAAGACCGCGGAAGCGGTCTTTTTAAATATTTTTTGCGGATTTTTTGAATATTTTTCAAAAAAATTGACAAAGTATTGTCAAAGTGATATTATATAAAAAAATAACCAATTAATTAATTATTTAAAAATCCGGTGATATATAAATGCAGGACAAAGTAAAAATAAACATTGTAAGGGTTTTGTTTGCACTTTACTGTGCTCTTGTGGTATGGACGATTCTTTTCAAACTGTCATTTTCCATTGAAGAGATATACGGTATACGCAGGCTTAATCTTATACCTTTTTATTTTGTTTTCGTGCCGAGATTCAATCTTGGTGAGATGATTGAAAACGTGCTGATTTTTATTCCTTTCGGCATGTATTTGAAGATTTTCGGCGTAAAGAGCAAAACCGCGGTCATTTCGGGATTTTGCTTCAGTTTACTTCTTGAACTGTGCCAGTATATTTTTAAGCTCGGCACCTGCGACATTACCGACGTTATGGCAAACACCGCGGGAAGCGCTTTGGGCGTTTTGATATTTATTCTTATAAGCAGAAAAATCAAAAACGGCGGACTTTCCGATAAAATTAACAAAACTGCAGCGTATCTTATGACTGCCGCTTTTCTGTCGGCAATATGCTTTGTCTTGGCTTTACGCCGATAATTTATTCAGTAATTCGCATAAATTTTTGAAAAAACCTGAAAGCATTTGCTTTCAGGTTTTTTGTCGGTTATTTAATTCAGGATTTTTACTCCTTCATCGGTTACCTTCACGCTTCCGTCCATAGTGCTTATGTACGGTGAGAAATTGGGATGACCGCCGGAAGCGTCTATAATGCCTATACGTACGTCGCTTTCAATATCGCTGTAATTGCATTTAAGAAGAAACGGCGTACCTGTGTATCCGCTGTAAATAAGGCCTATTGGATAGTTTTCAATAAAATTGTATTCATCTATGAAAACACGCGCGTTAGCGTCGGCGGGACTTACAAGATAGAGTTCTGTTCCGTTAACGGTAGCGGCAAAGTTTCCTATCGGGAGTTCATTCAGAAAAGCGTATTTCTCGGCATATCCGCTGTTTAACGCCGTTTCTTTTATCGAATCGAAGTCAAAGCAGTCAGGGTCGATGCCTCCGAGATAAACTATGCCGCAGAAATAGCCGCCTTGTGCAAGTTCTTCGCGGACGGGAACTTCGGGTTTCCAGTATTCGGCAACGGGAGAAGATAAATCGATTTCTTCTTCCAGAATATTTTTGCCTTTTAAGGTAAAGCGGTCTATATAGTACCAGTCGCACGATGACGTATGTCCGTCGTACAGGTCGTAAAGATGAACGACGGCTGTTTTGGGTAATTCGTATGATTCAACGTATATGAATTCGGGAATATGGTTGGTTCTCGAACCGTAATAACGTCTTGCGGCGTTTTCGATTTTAGCGTCAGAAGTGAATTTGAAAGTATCGGGGTCTGCGTCATCAAAACGTGTGTAGGTATAGGTTATTTTTCCGTCTCCGTATTTGTATGCCATGGTGAAGACGTCGTCGGAAACTATAACGTATTCGGCGGTGTCGGAAAAAGTGCCGTCGGCGGATTCTACTTTCATTGAGCCTTTGCCGGGAGTGCATGTATAGACGGTTTCATCTCCGGTTTTTGCGTCGTATTTATGGCTTGAGGTTCCTTTTATTACAAAGTATTCTACGTCGGGAGTAAGATCGTTTACCGCATACCACAGTCCGTCTTTCGGAAGCGGGTCAGCGGTGTCTTCGGCAACTTCCTCTTCGTTTTGGCCTTCTGCCTTGCCGCCTATGGAGACGGTAACGTTTTCCTTTGACGTGTCGTCATTTGAGGTTTTTTCAACGTTTACGTCGATTTTGATACAGCTTGAAAGGCATAAAATAAAAGCAAAAATAAGAATAATAATCGTTTTTTTCATATATAAAGCCCCTTTCATTAATTCAATTATAGCATTATAAAATAATGCCGTCAAGTTATGTATATTTTTACAAATACTGTTGACTTAAATCAACAGCGGTGATAAAATTTATGTGTATAAATATATATTTTGAAAGGACATGAAAAAATGAAGATGACTTTTCGCTGGTACGGCGAAGACGACCCCGTAACGCTGAGCAAAATAAGGCAGATTCCGTGTATGACGGGCGTTGTTACCGCCGTTTATTCCGTGCCGGCAGGCGAAGTATGGCCCATGGACGATATTTTGAAGCTTAAAAACACGGTAAACGGCAGCGGGCTTGAAATGGAAGTAATCGAAAGCGTACCGGTCCATGAAGATATCAAACTCAAAAAGGGAAACTATAAGAAATATATTGATAACTATAAAGAGAACATAAGACGGCTTGCAAAAGCCGGAGTAAAGTGCATTTGCTACAACTTTATGCCGGTTTTCGACTGGACGCGCTCACGCCTTGATTACGTGCTTCCCGACGGCTCGAACGCCCTTGTCTATTACAAAGAGGACGTGTCAAAAATGGATCCGACGAAGATGACGCTTCCCGGCTGGGACGCATCTTATTCGCCGGACGAAATCAAAGGTCTTATCGACGAGTATAAGGAGCTCGGAGAAGAGGGACTCTGGAGTAATCTTGAGTATTTCATAAAGGAAATCATACCCGTTGCGGCGGAATGCGGCGTGAATATGGCAATCCACCCCGACGACCCGCCGTGGAGCATTTTCGGAATACCGAGAATTATTACCGACGAAAAGAACATAGACCGCTTCTTGTCGCTTTATGACGACAAGCATCACGGACTTACAATGTGCAGCGGAAGTTTAGGCTGCGCAAAATTCAATGACTATACCGCAATGGTGCGCAAATATTCGGCAATGGGACGCGTTCATTTCGCGCACGTAAGAAACATAAAAATCCTTGACGACGGCTCTTTCGAGGAGAGCGGACATATGTCAAAATGCGGCTCGCTCGATATAGTCGAAATTTTAAAGGCATATTACGATACGGGATTTGAAGGTTACCTGCGTCCCGACCACGGAAGAATGATATGGGGAGAAAAGGGCAAACCCGGTTACGGCTTATATGACAGAGCGCTCGGCGCGATGTACATGGCGGGAATATGGGAAACGCTTGAGAAAACGGGAGGAAAAATATAATGAAACTGCCATTTCAGATTGACCTTAAAGATAAAGTGGTTGTTATTACGGGCGGCGGCGGAGTGCTTTGCAGTACGTTTGCAAAGGCGATAGCTTCATGCGGAGCGAAAGTCGCAATTCTCGATTTGAACGTTGACGCGGCGAACAAGGTTGCGGAAGAAATAAAAGCGGACGGCGGAACCGCCATCGGAGTGAAAGCAAACGTGCTTGAAAAGGCAAGTCTTGAAGATGCGAAAAAGATTGTAAACGATACTTTAGGTTCGGTTGACATTCTTTTAAACGGCGCCGGCGGCAATAACCCGAAGGGAACCACTTCCAACGAATATTACGAAATCGGCGACGAGGAAAAAGAGGGAATAAAGACATTTTTCGACCTTGACCCCGACGGAATAAGCTTTGTATTCAATCTCAACTTCATCGGAACGTTTCTTCCGATACAGGTCTTCGCGCATGACCTTATAGGCAAAAAAGGCGCGGAGATAATAAACATCTCGTCAATGAACGCGTTTACTCCGCTAACAAAAATTCCCGCATACAGCGGAGCGAAAGCGGCGATATCGAACTTTACCCAGTGGCTTGCCGTTCATTTTTCGAAGGTGGGAATAAGGGTAAACGCGATAGCTCCGGGATTCTTCCTTACAAATCAGAACAGGGCGCTGTTAATTTCCGAAAACGGAGAGTACACCGAGCGCTCAAAGAAGATTATTTCACAGACTCCCATGGGAAGATTCGGAGAAAAGGAAGAACTTATAGGCACACTGCTCTGGCTTTTGTGCGAAGACGCTTCAAGCTTCGTTAACGGCGTCGTCGTTCCCGTCGACGGCGGCTTCTCGGCGTACAGCGGGGTATAAAAATGGGAATTATAAACGAAGATTTTCTGCTTAAAAACAAAACCGCAAAAGTTTTGTATCATGAATTTGCGGAAAATATGCCGATAATCGACTATCATTGCCATCTGTCCCCTGAAATGATAGCAAACGATTACGTTTTCAGAAACGCTTACGACCTGTTTCTTTCTTCAGACCACTATAAGTGGAGACAGATGCGCACAATGGGCGTAGACGAGGAATATATCACCGGAAGCGCCGGCGATTACGATAAGTGGCTTTCGTTTGCAAAGATTATGCCTTATCTTATCGGAAATCCGCTCTATCACTGGACGGCTTTGGAGCTGAAAAGATATTTCGGTATAGATAAACCGCTTGACGGGACAAGCGCAAAAGAAATATGGGACAGCGTAAACGAAAAATTAAAGGGAGAGGGATTTTCCGCAAGGGCGCTGATTAAAAAATCAAACGTCAGCGTAATCTGCACGACGGACAACCCTTATGACGACCTGAAGTTCCATAAAACGCTTAACGGTTTTGAAACCAAGGTGCTTCCCGCGTTCCGTCCCGACATAAACGGCGAAATAAAGAGCGATATAACCGAAAGAATGGATTATTTCCACGCTTGCGGCTGCCGACTTTCCGACCACTCCGTTGACAGCTTTTCCGACGACGTAATCGATAAACTCGTCTTTCTCGGAAAGGAATACGCAAAACGCGGCTGGGTAATGCAGCTCCATATCGGCGCTTTGAGAAACAATAACACGAAAATGTTTGAAAAAACCGGCGCAGATACGGGATTTGACTCGGTCAGCGATTTTCCGACAGCAGAACCGCTTTCAAGACTGCTCGACGAACTCGAAAAGAACGACGCGCTGCCGAAAACCGTACTTTACTACCTCAATCCCAAGGATAATTACGTAATAGGCACCATGCTCGGCAATTTCCAGAAAGGCCCCTGCAAGGGTAAGATACAGTTCGGTTCCGCCTGGTGGTTCAACGACAACAAAGACGGAATGGAACAGCACTTGAAGACGCTTGCAAATCTCGGCGCTTTGGGAACGTTTATCGGAATGCTCACCGATTCAAGAAGTTTCGTTTCCTACACGAGACACGAATATTTCAGAAGAATTCTCTGCAATCTTATCGGAACGTGGGTTGAAGAAAACGAGTATCCAAACGACATGAATATGCTCGAAAAGATAATAAAGGGAATTTGTTATAACAATGCAAAAGAATATTTCAACTTTTAGTATAAAAGGAGAATGACAATGAGAAAAGAAACGGTTATTACAAAACTTACCGACGCGGGTCTTGTGGCGGTCGTAAGAGCGGAGTCGTCGGAGCAGGCAATAAAAATATCCGACGCGTGCTTAAAAGGCGGTTGTCCGTCGATTGAACTCACCTTTACCGTTCCCGGCGCACATAAAGTAATAGAGGACCTTGCAAATACGTATAAAGACGGCTCGATGCTGTTGGGCGCGGGCACGGTTCTCGACGCGGAAACGGCGCGTATCGCAATATTGTCGGGCGCAAATTATATTGTAAGCCCCTCGTTTGATGAAAACACTTCAAAACTCTGCAACCGTTACAGAGTGCCTTATATTGCAGGCTGTATGACTGTAACGGAAGTCGTGCGCGCAATGGAAGCGGGCGTTGATATTATAAAAATTTTCCCCGCAGACCTTTTCGGCCCGAAAATCATTAAGGATATAAGAGGACCTCTGCCGCAGGCGCAGCTTATGCCGACGGGCGGCGTAGACGTAACAAACGTCGATCAGTGGATAAAGGCGGGAGCCGTTGCAGTCGGCGCGGGAAGCTCGCTTACCGCGGGAGCAAAGACGGGCGATTACGAAATGATAACCGAAACGGCAAAAGAGTTTATCATTAAAATCAAGGAGGCGCGCGGATAATGGCAAAAGTTGTAACGATGGGCGAAATAATGCTCCGACTTTCCACTCCGCAGAATAAGAGAATTATACAGACCGACGCTTTCGACGTATGCTACGGCGGCGGGGAGGCGAACGTTGCGGTTTCTCTTGCAAATTACGGACACGACGCGTATTTCGTAACGAAAGTGCCGGATAACCCCATAGGAAAATCAGCCGTTGCGGAGCTTCGCAAGCTAAACGTAAAAACAGATTACATAGCTTACGGCGGAAACCGCCTCGGAATATATTTTTTGGAGTCCGGCTCGTCGGTAAGGGCGTCAAACGTCATTTACGACAGAACGAATTCCTCGATTTCGGAAGCGGCGGAAGAGGATTTTGATTTTGATAAGATTTTTGCCGACGCCGATTGGTTCCACTTTACAGGAATTACTCCCGCAATATCGGACAACGCCGCAAAACTTACCGAAACGGCTCTGAAATGCGCAAAAAAACACGGCGTTAAAGTTTCGTGCGACCTTAATTTCAGAAAAAAACTCTGGTCGAGCGAAAAAGCAAAAGCCGTGATGACAAACCTTATGCAGTACGTCGATATCTGTATAGGAAACGAGGAAGACGCAGAAAAAGTGCTTGGATTCAAGCCGGAAAAGACCGACGTTACAAGCGGTGAACTCAATCTTGCGGGATTTGAGGACATTTTCCGCAGAATGACCGAAAAATTCGGCTTCGAGTACGTTATTTCCTCTCTCAGAGTATCTCGCTCCGCGTCGGATAACGGCTGGTCCGCATGTGCGTACTCGCGCGACAAGAACGAATTTTACCATTCGAGAGAATATAATATACGACCGATTGTCGACCGCGTAGGCGGAGGAGACAGCTTTGCCGGCGGCGTGATATCCGGTTTCCTGGACGGAAAAGACTATAAGGGCGCACTTGAATTCGGCGTTGCCGCGTCTGCTCTCAAACATACCATTCCGGGCGACTTTAATCTGGTGTCCCGCGGCGAAGTCGATAACCTTGTCGGCGGCGAC
>JAGDBE010000190.1 GCA_017959195.1 Clostridia bacterium
CACTAGGAGCTCTGCGTTGACAATCCGTTCGATCTTCTCGACTCGGTACGCCACGCAGGTTCGGTATTCATGGGCAGAAACTGTCCCGAAGCTCTGGGCGACTACTTTGCCGGTCCCAACCACACGCTTCCGACAAGCGGAACCGCGAAGTTCTCAAGTCCGCTTTCGGTTGACGATTTCGTAAAGAAAACGCAGTACACATATTACACGAAAGAAGCGCTTGCACGCGTTGCAGAGGACGTTGCGTACTTTGCACGCAAAGAGGGGCTTACCGCTCACGCAAAAAGCGCTGTTATCCGCACGGAGGAAGAAAAATGAGCCGATTTTTCAGTGAAAAATACAGGCTTCTCGTCCCGTACGTTCCGGGAGAGCAGCCGCAGGACAGAAACTACGTTAAACTGAATACCAACGAGTCTCCGTTTCCGCCCTCGCCTTTTGCACAGAACTTTGCACGCAGGGCGGCGGGAGACCTGCAGTTATATTCAGATCCCGACTGCAAGGCGTTAAAGAGCCTTGCTTCCGAAAAGTTCGGCTTCCCGGAGGATCAGATAATATTCACAAACAGCTCCGACGAGCTTCTGAATTTTGCCTTTATGGCGTTCTGCGACGGCAAAACGCCGGCGGCGTTTCCCGACGTAACCTACGGATTTTATCCCGTCTTTTCAAAGCTCTGCGGAGTTGATTACACCGAAATTCCGTTAAAAAACGACTTTACGATTAACGTAAACGACTATGTCGGAATAAAAAAGACTATTTTTATCGCAAACCCCAACGCACCGACAGGGTTATCTCTTCCGCTATCCGAAATCGAGAAGATAGTAAGTTCAAACAGGGACAACGTCGTCGTGATAGACGAGGCGTACGTGGATTACGGCACCGAAAGCGCAATTAAACTTGTAAATAAGTACGATAACCTTCTCGTCTGCCGCACCTTCTCGAAATCGCGTTCGCTTGCGGGCGCGCGTTTAGGCTTCGGATTTGCGTGCAAAGAGCTTATTTCCGACCTTGAGACGATAAGATATTCCACCAACCCCTACAACGTAAACAGAATGACCATGGCGGCGGGTATAGGCGCGCTGTACGACGAAGAATATTTTGAAAACAACTGCAAAGAGATAATAAAAACGCGCGAATACACCAAAAAAGAGCTTGAAAGACTCGGATTTTTCGTTACCGACTCGGCGGCAAACTTCCTCTTTGCCTCGCACGACAAAATAGGCGGAAAAGAGTTATATCTCAAGCTCAAAGAAAAGGGAATCCTAATCCGCCACTTCGATTTGCCGAGAATTGAAAACTTCAACCGCATAACCGTCGGCGCAAAAGAGGATATGGCGTTCCTTATCAAAACTCTGGAGGAGATATTATGAGAAAAGCGGAAATTTTAAGAAAAACCGCCGAAACGGACATAAAAATCGCTCTTGACCTCGACGGAAGCGGAAAATCGGACATTGACACCGGCTGCGGTTTTCTCGACCACATGCTGACGCTCTTTGCAAAGCACGGCAGGTTTGACCTCGACGTATTCTGCAAGGGCGACGTGAACGTCGATTACCACCACACCGTTGAGGACGTAGGAATCGCGCTCGGAAAGGCGTTCTCGGACGCTCTCGGAGACAAGCGCGGAATTACTCGCTACGGCGACGCCGTCATATCCATGGACGAAGCGGTGATTTTGTCGTCTGTCGATTTTTCGGGAAGGGATTTTCTGGGTTTCGGACTTGATATTCCGACGCAGAAGGTCGGAGACTTCGACACCGAGCTTGTAGAGGAATTCTGGCTCGGATTTGTCAGAAACGCCCTTTGCGCGCTGCACTTACGCAGAATTTCCGGCAAAAATTCGCACCACATCATAGAAGGCGCGTTCAAGTCCGCCGCAAAAAGCTTCAGGCAGGCGGTTTCCGTAGAAAAGGGCTTTGAAAACGATATTCCGTCGACAAAAGGAGTCTTATAACAATGACAGCAATCGTAGATTACGGCGTGGGCAACCTCTTTTCGCTCAAATGCTCGTTTGCGGCAATAGGTGAGGAAGCGAAGGTTACTTCCGACGAAAATACAATAAGAAATGCCGACAGAATAGTGCTTCCCGGCGTGGGTGCGTTTGAAGACGCGGCAAAAAAGCTTGAAAACTCGGGGCTCAGCGGCGTCATAAGAGAGCAGGTCGCCCTCGGAAAACCCTTACTCGGAATCTGTCTCGGCATGCAGCTTTTATTTGACAAGAGCTACGAATACGGAGAGCACGCGGGTTTAGGTCTTATCCCCGGGGTGATACGTCCGATTTCCGACGTCATCCCGAAAGGTCTTAAAATTCCGCACATGGGTTGGAATTCCCTTATCTTCGGCAAAGAAAAGCACCCGCTTTTCAAGTATATAAACGAAAACGACTACGTCTATTTCGTACATTCTTATTACGCATCCGAATGCGTTCAGAGCGTCATCGCATCAACGAATTACGGCGCGCTTTTGACTGCCGCGGCGGCGCGCGAAAACGTTCTCGGATGTCAGTTCCACCCCGAAAAAAGCGGCGACGTGGGACTTGCGATATTAAAAGCTTTCTGCGAGATGAAAGAAGGTAAAATATGCTGATATTTCCCGCGATAGACTTATACGAAGGCAAGGCGGTGCGGCTTTACAAGGGCGATTACGCGCAGAAAACGGTTTACGGAGAAAACCCTCTTGACTTTGCTTACGATTTTGAAAAAGAGGGAGCCACGCAAATCCACCTTGTCGACCTTGAAGGTGCGAAAAGCGGCGGCACGCCGAATTTCGACGTTATATGCGGAATAAAAAAGAATTCTTCCCTTTTCTGCGAGGTCGGCGGCGGAATACGCAGCATGGAAGTTATAGAAAAATACTTATCTTCCGGCATCGACCGCGTTATTCTGGGCACGGCGGCGCTTGAAAATCCCGATTTTCTTAAAAAGGCGGTATCCGAATTCCGCGAAAAAATCGCGGTCGGAGTCGACATAAAAGACGGCTTTGTCGCCGTTCGGGGCTGGGTAGAAAAGTCCCAAAAGGACGCGTTTGAATTCTGCTCTGAAATGGAAAAAGCCGGCGTTTCAACGCTCATTTGCACCGACATCTCAAAAGACGGCGCAATGCAGGGCACGAACAGGGAACTTTACGGAAAGCTTTCCGAATCTTTCGGCGTGAACATAATCGCTTCCGGCGGCGTTTCCACGATTGACGACGTAAAGGCGTTAAGAGAACTTAACCTTTACGGCGCGATTATCGGAAAAGCGTACTACACAAAGGCAATTTCCTTAAAAGAGGCAATAGAGGTGGCAAAATGATAACTAAACGCATTATTCCGTGCCTTGACGTGAGGGACGGAAAAGTGGTTAAAGGAACGAATTTCACGGGGCTTCGCGAAATCTCCTCCCCCGTCGAATTTGCAAAATATTACAGCGAATGCGGCGCAGACGAGCTCGTTTTTTACGACATAACCGCGTCGTCGGACGGCAGAAAGATTTTCACCGACATCTTACGTAAAACCGCCGAAAACGTCTTCATTCCGATGACGGTGGGCGGCGGAATAGAAACCGTATCTGACTTTGAAAACGTCTTAAACTGCGGTGCCGACAAGGTAAGCGTTAATTCGGGAGCCATAAAAAATCCGTCGTTGATAGAAGAGGCGGCGAAACTTTACGGCAACCAGTGCGTCGTGCTTTCCGCAGACATAAAGAGGGTTGACGGCGTATTTCGGGTGTTTGCGAAGGGCGGCCGTGAAAACACGGGGCTTGAAGCGATTTCCTGGATAAAGAAGTGCGTTGACCTGGGCGCGGGAGAAGTCGTCGTCAATTCCATAGACACCGACGGCGTAAAGGGCGGCTTTGATTTAGAAATGCTCGAAAAGGTATGCGAAAGCGTGAGCGTTCCCGTTATCGCGTCGGGCGGCGCGGGAAAGACGGAAGATTTTATCACTCTCTTCAAGGCGCTGCCTAAGGTTGACGCGGGGCTTGCCGCATCGGTATTCCACTTCGGCGAAATAAAGATAAAAGAATTAAAAGCAGAGATGAAATCCTGCGGTATAGAAACAAGGATATAAAGGGGTGTTGTTGATTATGGTAAAAATCGAAGAACTGAAATTTGACGAAAAAGGGCTTATTCCCGCGGTAGTCGTAGACGCAATAACAAAAAAAGTGCTGACAGTCGCGTACATGAGTAAGGAAAGTCTTGAAATCTCGATGGAAAAAGAGCTTACCTGCTTTTTCAGCCGCTCGAGAAACGAACTCTGGCTCAAAGGCGAGACGAGCGGAAACTATCAGCACATCGTTTCGATTACCGCCGACTGCGACCGCGATGCACTCGTGGTTGAAGTTATCCCGGACGGGCCCGCGTGCCACCTCGGAACGGAATCGTGCTTTGAATATCC
>JAGDBE010000191.1 GCA_017959195.1 Clostridia bacterium
CATAAACGAACATGCTTTTGAGTATTGTAGCAGTCTGACGAGCATAACGTATAACGGCACAATGGCGCAGTGGAACGCAATTTCAAAAGGCGCGGATTGGAACTTCAACACCCCCGCTTACACCGTCCATTGCACCGACGGAGATATTGAAAAATAAAAAAATCGCACGCCGAGGCGTGCGATTTTTCATACAATCATTATTTTATCAGAATTCCGGAAAACAGGTACGTAACGAATACGAGCACTGCGAATACGATCGCGACGATCGTCGTCGATCTTTTCAGGAAATTGCTGACGTCTTTGCCTTTGGTCTTTCCGAAGAACGTTTCCGCTCCGCCTGTGATCGCGCCGGAAAGTCCGTGCTTTTTGCCCTCCTGAAGGACTATTGCAATTACAAGGAATAATGCGGCAACGAGAAGCACCGACCCAAGAACTATTTCAAGTACACCCATTTTTATTTCTCCCAATCTCGGCATTTTATTTAATTACCGCGCACTCGCCGGATTTTCACGCGATAACGGAATTGACTTCAAAAACGGTCTTTGAAAAACCGTCGGATTTTATATTATCATAAACAAACGCAAAAATCAAGAGGTTTTTGTGTTTTTTTCAAAAAAATATTATATAATTGGAATTTTTTAATTGACAAATCAAAAACGGGGTGATATAATGTGTACTTGGAAAAAGAGCGCACGCTCTGTTTCTCCTTGCCGCGGATAAATTTTCGATGTTCGCGGCCTTATGGCCGGAAGGAGGTGTAAATCATAATGGAGAAAGTTATCTCATCTTACGAAACGATGTTCGTAGTCGATCTGACAAACGGAGAAGAAGCCTGCAAGGCGACAGTCGAGAAGTTTGTAAAGCTCATCGGCGACAACGGCGTGATCGAATCGGTAAACGAATGGGGTAAGCGCAAATTTGCGTATCCGATTAATGATTTGACGGAGGGGTATTATGTCCTTGTCAATTTCAAAGCGGAAACGGGATTTGTTGCTGAACTTGAACGTATCTTCAATATTACGGAAGATATCATGCGTTCCATGACTGTAAAAGCTTAAGGAGGTAAGAATAATGGCAAGTTTGAATAAGGTAATACTTATAGGTCATCTTACGGCAGATCCCGAACTGAAACAGACACAAACAGGCGTATCCGTGACGTCCTTCACGATAGGCGTAACGCGCAGATACGCAAAAGCAGGCGAACAGTCCCAGAGCGATTTCATCAGCATCGTCGCTTGGAGACAGACAGCCGACTTTATTTGCAAATTCTTCAAAAAGGGCAACGCTATCTGCATTTGCGGCAGCATCCAGACGCGCACATACGATGCGGCTGACGGTACGAAGCGCTACGTGACGGAAGTCGTTGCCGATGAAGCTACGTTCGTCGAAAGAAAGAACGACAGAACAGACGATTTTAAAGCTCCCGCATTCTCGTCTGATGACAAGACCGAGGCAACGCCGAAGTTTGACGAGATCGCGGACGACGGAGACCTTCCGTTCTGAGCTTTGAAGACAAAATTTGATTAGGAGGATAATATCCGATGGATAAGGAACAAAAATTCTCTCCGAACGGCGCAGCGCACAAGAGAAAAAAAGTTTGCGTTTTCTGCACCGAGAAGGTTGAGAAGATTGACTATAAGGACACGGCGCGCCTGAGAAAATTCATCTCCGAGCGCTCGAAGATCCTGCCCCGCAGAGTCACGGGTACTTGCGCTAAGCATCAGCGCGAAGTGACGGAAGCTGTGAAGCGTGCTCGTCACATGGCACTCCTGCCGTTTATCAGCGACTGATAAAAACATCAAAAAGCCCTTTTCGAAGGGCTTTTTTCGTACCTTTTTTTCAATATCTATTGTAATTTTCATAAAATAATGATATTCTACTTATGAATAAATATTATATTGCTTTTAAGGAGTAAAAAATGAAAGCGGGAGTATTTTACAAAGAAAACGATTTAAGAGTAGAAGAGATAAAAAAGCCGTCGCCGAAAGTGGGCGAGGTGCTGATAAAAGTCAAGGCGTGCGGCATCTGCGGCACGGACGTGCATATCTTTAAGGGCGACAAGGGATGCTTCCCGACGCCCGC
>JAGDBE010000192.1 GCA_017959195.1 Clostridia bacterium
GGGGTTTTCCGCAACGTTGTCGGGTACGCGTTTGTGGTCGCCGCCCTGAACGGCGGCTTTATAACTTGACATACAAAGGCTGTCCGAAACGACTCTGGCGAGGATTTCATCCTCTTTGTGCGCCGGCAGCTCAAATTCCTCTAAACGAAGGTCGTTTTTTCCGTATAATCTTACGGCTCTTGTTTTCATATTCAGTCCTCCTCGCGTTTAACCAGCGCCCATGCGGCGTCAACCAGGTGCCGGTAATTTTCGTCTGTAAGTTTTTCGCAAATAAAACTCTGTCCGAGAGCGTTTACGTCTTCTCCGGAAATCTGCTGCATGCCGTTTTCGCGGCAGAGCGCCATTACGCGCTGCAGCTGGGCTTCGGTGTTTCTGCTCGGCATGAAGGTTAAAGCGTTCACGCCGCGCGATTTCAACATTTGTATCAGTTCGGGCAGAAAATCGTCCTCGTATTTAGCGGCTTTTTTATCACCCGTCGGAGACGCGGTAACGTCGCCGAGGTAGGCGTAGCAGAGAATCGCGTCAATATCGCGTGCAAAAGATACCGCCTCGTCAAGCATAATCATCTCGTCGGTTGCCGGAATGAATATTTCCGGAATGAGGTCGCTTTTCAGCTTTCCGAGAAGCTTATAACGCTCAATTTCACTGCCCTCGGGCAGCATTTTGGAAGTCAGCGCGAAAAGCAAGTGTCTTTCGGTTACCGTACCGCCGTCTGCGGCCTGGGAGATTGGGAGCACGTCGCGCTCGAAATCAAGTTCAATACCCGTTACTTTTTTTATGTTTTCCACCATCGCGCGGTTGCGGACGTTGCGCTTTTCGCGCAAAGGAGCGAGAAAATCCTGCACTTGTGAAAAATATTTGCTTTTTACGCTGTGAAACGTCATATAACCCACGCCGCACTGGTCGGGGTTATTGAGACGAACGTTTTCAAATCCTGTGCCCGCGTAGTTTATGCGCGCTTCAAATCCGCACGTAGCGCCCATATTCGCAAGCTTTGCGGCAGCTCTGAATTCGGCTGCTCCTCCCATACTGTCATGGTCCATTATGCCCGCGACGGGAAGTCCTTCCATGCGTGAAAACCATATGGCTGCGGTGGGGGAATAGGGTGAAAACGAATAGGTCGTATGTATGTGGTTGTTTGAAAGATTACTGCGGACTTTCGGTTTTCCGGTTTCCTCATCGAGCAGTTTTTTGAGGTTTTCAAGCCGTTCTTTTGCAGTAGGCGCATTAAGCAGCGCCCGCGTTTGAACTTCCGTCATGACAGCATCACCTGCCCGCCGGTAACGGGGATTGCCTGTCCCGTCTCATAGCACTGCTCTACGCAGTAAAAGAGCGCTTTTGCAACGTCGGAAGGCAGACATCCGCGCTGAATGGGGGATTTTGAGAGGTAATATTTCTTTACGTCCTCCACTGATTTAGCGCCGGGAACCTTGCCGGCTTTCAGGTACTGTATAAACAGTCCGCGCACGGGGTCTGACCACAGCGGACCGTCGTAGAAGTTGCCGGGGCAGATGGAATTGACCTTTATCTGATAAGGTGCAAGCTCAAGCGCAAAGCTCTGGGTAAGTCCTATGCCGCCGAATTTTCCGCCGGCATAGGCGAAGTTTGCTTTTGAGCCCACAAGGCCTGACTTTGAATTTATCTGAATGATGTCGTGCCAGAGCACGGGAGCGGCGGCGAACTGCATTTTCATTATTGCGCTTGCGTATTTTGCACAGAGAAAATATCCCTTGTAGTTGACGTCGGTTACAAAATCAAAGGTTTCCGCGGTCATTTCCCTTAAATCGCCCGCCTTTGCAACGCCGGCGTTGGAAACGAATATATCAAGTCCGCCGAATCTCTCAACGGTGGCAATAACAAGGTTCTTTACGCTTTCTTCGTCGCTTACGTTGACGTATGCGAACGCGGCGCGCTTTCCTAATTTTTTCGCAGCCGCTTCACCGGTTTCGGTGTTCATATCCGCGATCATTATGCTTGCGCCCTCACGGTACATTTCTTCGGCGATGCCGAATCCGAATCCCTGAGCGCCGCCCGTAACTACGGCGATTTTGCCCGAAAGACGTCCGGGCGCCATGTCTCTGTCGTTGACTTTTTGTGCGGCAGTTTGTAATGCTTCTTCAAATGTCATGCCTGTTTCCTCCTGTAATTTTCTGCTTCCCAATGGGAAATAAATTCTATCATTTCATCCGACATCGGCTTCTGTCCTCCGAAAGAAGCGGTGTAATGCGCTATTGTTTCGGCGCTCTTCCAGCTTTGTCTTGCAACTTCCGTGTCGGGAAGGTCCGGGCCCAGTCCGCAGTAAACAATGTGGTCGGGCGTGAACGGGTGCGAAAGCGTCGGCGGAACGTCGAGAGACGCGTCGTAGCCGGAAGCAATCGCCTCGTCAAGCTTTTCGAGCATGGAATTCAACATCTCTCCTAACTTTTCGGGGTCGTCGGAGGCGAAAAATACGCCGTGATTCTGCAAAAGCACCGTGTCGGCGCCTTCATTTATCTTTTCACGCACTTTCATCGCCAGGATATAGCCGGGACGGCATTCTTCTATCCACGCGGCATTCGGGAACAGGCGCTTTGCCTCTTCTTCTCCGTGCTTTGCACAGGTAAGGCCGTTTACTTTGTTGGGATGAAGGTGCAGAACGTAACGCTGGGGGAATAAAGCGTGGAGCAGGGTCTCGACACTTGGACGCTTCTGCTCTTCGCCGGGCATGCGGGAAGCGAGAATGTCCGCAAGAAACGCCGCTTCACGGGACGCATCTTCGTTCGGATAACTCTTTTTGGGAATTTCCATAAGTTTTGCCATATCGAGCGCAACGAATTCTTCCGCACGTATGGTCGCAAGCGCCGTGCCCGAGCCCTTAACGTAGAGCACGCCGTTTTCTTTCATAGAGGTGTTGCCGCCGCCTGCGACAACCAGTTCGGGGTCCGCCCCGTAGAGATTGGAAAATGCCACTAAATTTTTCATTTTATATTTTACCTCCTGTTAATTACAAATCATTAAACGCCCTTTTTTCAAAAATGCATCGGGCATATTGCGTTTTACAAAAGATTTATGAGGAAAAACGCCGTTAAGGCCAAAATCATGACCGGCGAAAAAACGTAACGCAAAAGTTTATGGACGGTGTATCCCGTATCGGATTTTAAGCGGAACGGGGAAGTATAGAACTTTACTTTTCCGCTGTGAATCGTTGCTTCCACGGATTTTTTCATACATAATTTTTCGATCTGTCTCAGCCACAAGAGAAGGAATATTAAGGCCGCTATCGTGAAAATTATCAGAATAAACGAAATACCTATTTTTTCCGACTCAATAAACGTGAGCCGCGGCGAAAAATACACCGAAAAGATATTGTATATCGCGTGAAGAATAATCGAGGGCAGACACGACGACGAAACGTGCGCAACGGCTGCCAGAATAAGCGCCGAGATGAAATAAACGGGGAAATACTCAAGGTCTAAATGTATGAGCGCAAACGCAAACGCCGACATGAAAATCGCGGTGATACCGCCCGCTTTTTCGGCAATTTCGGGCTGAAACACGCCGCGGAAGAAGATTTCTTCGCATATTGCGGGAACCACGGCGTAGACGAGTATGTAAACGAGCACGTTTTTCGTTGAAACGAACGCGATATCCGACTGCCTTACGGGAGAAAAGAAATAGGAGACTGCGAATTTTCCCGACGCGACGGAGAATATGAGCAGAAAAAGCGAAATTACGATAAACGGTACGTATGAAGGCGAAAACGGCCTCATATAAAAGTACGCGGAACGCTCCGACAACGGCTTGTAAACTATCCTGAACACAAAAGCGGGAACTATGAAAATAAGTATGTCCGAAAGCACGCTCACGACAAATGAAGCGTTCTCGGAAAAGCCCTTGAATGCGCCCTGCGAACGCAGAATTGCGTAAACAAGCGCAAGAATAAAGGCGCAGGCATACATAACGTACACGGTTATAAAGCCGACCTCGTACTTTTTTACGACTTTCTGAACGTCGGCGCGCCTGAATTTGTAAAACCGCTCTTTTCTCGGCTGAGATTCGGTTTCGGGCGCGTTTTCGTCTATGTAATTTTCGTTTTTGACTATCTTGTCGAACTTTTTGTTAGCGGACAATTGTGTCTATCCCCATTTCCGTGAGTGTGAAATCGACGCTTCTGTCATAGCGCTTTTCAAAGGGAAGCGCTTCACCTGATATGCATTCCGAAAAGCAGACGCCGGCGGCAATACCCTTGAATTTGCTTAAAAATCTGTCGTAATAACCTTTTCCGTAGCCGATTCTCCTTCTGTTCTTGTCAAAACAAAGCCCCGGCACGACGCAAAGGTCGTTTTCGCTTTGCGAAAGGTCATAAAGCATAAGACCTTCTTTGGGCTCCGAAATTCCGAAAACGCCCGGCTCAAGGTCTGAAAAAGACGAGGCCTTGTAAAATTCAAGAACGCCTTTTTTGCAGGTTTTCGGAAAATATACGCCTTTTCCCGCTTCAAATGCGGCCGAAATAAAGCTTTTAAGGTCGGGCTCGCTCTTTATTGCGGAGTAAACGAGAACGTTTTTGCAAAATTCGAAAGAAACGGTGCTTTTGAGGCGTTCGCAAATCGCAAGACTCGCTTCTTTTCGCGTTTTTTCCGGAATGCTGTCCCGAATGTACGCATATTTCAGCCTTAAAAGGCGCTTCTGTTCCTTAACGTCGAAAGATTCCGTCATGTTTATCTTGCGCAAATGGATGCGCGCACTTTTTCCGCTTCGTTTACGCCTTTGAGCGCCTTTATGAGTTCAAACGAGAACTCCTCCGACGCACCCGCGGCTTTTCCCGTGATGATAAGTCCGTCTTTTACGACGGGGCATTCCTTCATAATCTGCGCGCCGTTTTCCGAAAGTTCGTCAAGCATGCTCGGATAGCATACGGCTTTTACGCCTTTGAGTATGCCGAGTTTTGCAAGAATCGTGGGAGCCGCGCAGATTGCGGCGATTATGATTTTCTTTTCGTATGCTTCTTTGATTAAACTCATCGCTTTGGGCGAGGATTTTATTCCGTCAACTCCGCCGAGTCCGCCGGGAAGAATAATCATTTCCGCGTCGTCGAGGGACACGTCTTCTATTGGGGTATCGGCGTTTACCGATATTCCGTGTCCGCCGATAACGGAAGTTTTTCCGCCAATTCCGGCAAGGCAGACTTTTATGCCCGCGCGGCGCAGGTAATCGGCTTGCGTTAAAGCTTCGATTTCCTCAAAGCCGTCAGCCAGAAACAAATATACCATGATATCACCCTTTGTTTTTTAATAAAGCAAAATATTTATCTTCCAACGAAACGGGGGAGTATGACGTTTTCGACTGCCGCAGACCCTCGTCTCCCAGATCGTCTTCTCTGTTTACGAATTTGTATTTTCCGCATGAATTTTTCAGAAACTCCGAACATATCGCGGGATATATTCCGTTTATGTCGTACAAGCCTTTTTCGGCGTGAATTATTACCGTATCGGAGCCATCGTAATTGCTTGAAGCAAGCGTGTAAGCGCATAAGTTTCCCGAAATGCGTATCATACCGCCTATAAGACCGAGGGTAAAGAAGTTGTCAAGCATTCTTAAAACCGCTTCTTTTTCGCGCGCAAGCATGCTTTCTTTTTCCTCGTTAAGCGAGTACCATTTTTCGTTGAATTTTCTGCATTATTCGACGTCGGATTCAGACTTTATTTCGGAATAGGAAAAAGAATTTCCGTAGAGCGAAAAAAACTTATTCAGATGGTTTTTCTTTGAGTGAAGCTTATGCCCGTTAAACGTGCAAAGGCTCTCTTTTTCGTATATGTAGTCGGAATAATCGCGGTTAAAATAAACCTTTTCGGCGCCGAATCCGGAACCGCGACGCTCGGCAAAATCTTTCGGAAGCAGGCTGAACTCGGTAAAAGGCCCGTCGGACGACGAAAAATCCAAAATTTCTTTTACGGCGCAAAACTGCTTTTCTCTTGACGTCAGCGGAAAAAGATAGGTATATTTTCCGTTTATTTTCATTCTCAGAACGACGCCGTCTTCAAAATCGGCATATTCCGTATTATAAGCGTTCTGCCAGGCGAAAAGATTTGCGTAAGAGTATTCGCAGCTTTTCAGCTCCGGAAAACGGGATACCGAAAGCGTGAATTTTTCCTTGTCGAGTTTGTTAAACGGGGAAAACGACAGCATGAAGTGAAATCCTTTCGTCGCTCAGCTTTTTATCTTTGATTTTACGTATGAATATATTTCGCCGTGAATGTCGGCAACAGAGCGCAAATTGCCGTCTTTTATGCAGTCGATTCTCTTCCAGTTCTTGATTTCGGAAACGAGTTTTGCCGCGTCGTAGCATTTTTGAAGATACTTTCCGCTTGCTTCGTGAATGTCGGTAACGTGCGAGCTTTCGGCTTTTGCACGGCTCTGCATAAGCATATGCGAAATCTCCGGCGGCACGTCGAGAAA
>JAGDBE010000193.1 GCA_017959195.1 Clostridia bacterium
CTCGCAGCGGTGCTGCGTGGAATCCTACAACGATTTCAACAATGCTGAAAAACCCATTTTACACTGGCGTGTACCGGTCTAACTATCACAACGAGACAAGGAGCGGTGGCAATACAAGCGGCAAACATCTAAAGCCCGGAAACGACTGGGTATTGGTCGAGGACCATCACCCGGCAATAATAGCCGCTGCCCGGCAAAAAAACGCATTGCAGATTCTCGAAGACAACAGGCGATCAAACAGCAGGAGCGCAAAGAAGTATGTTCGTAAGAACACTCATATTTTCGCAGGTCTTCTGTTCTGTGGCTACTGTGGAAATCAAATGCAAAGCACGATAGACAGAGCACGGTCTGACGGCTATCGACCGTCTATCTACGCTTGCTCAAGAAAAAGGCGTTACGACGATTGCGAAAACAAATACATTTCAGATATAATTCTCGCACCGTTTGTTTTGAACTATATTGCTAACATATTGAAAGCTCAAAACAACTTTGGTAAATCGACATCTATCGGGGCATTTGAGCGGAAATTACTTCGCGGAGATACCTTTTCTGACATCGAGCATATCGAGCAAGTTGGGCTGAATGATATGTATGAAATGCTACGGCGCGGCGGTTTATCAGATGCAGTTTACAAGTCGCAACGGATCAAATCGTTAGAAACAGGAAAAGAATCTGATGATGAACATGATTTGCTCGTGGCAGAGAAACGAAAAAAAGAACGTGCGATTGCACGCTTAAAATCTCTGTACTTGTACAACGACGAAGCTATTTCTGAAAGAGAATACCTCATTGAAAAGAAAGCTCTTGATGATTCAATTAAAAAAATAGACTCTCGACTTGACGAGATCGAACAAGGGCGTTCAGATCAATTTGTGCTGACGGATGACGAGTTCATGGCAAAGGCTTCTGTCTTTGTTATGACACACCATCTTCAGGATAATCGGTTTATTGACTTTGACAGATTGATCCGAAAAATGGACGCTAAAATCATCAAAGAATTTATCAATTCGGTAATACAAAAAATTGTAGTAAAAAGCGGAAAAATCATTTCAATACGATTTAAGAACGGTATAGAACACAGGTTTTTGTATAGACAGTAAAATAACAGAACAGCCGAAATCCCAGTGAAATTCAAGGGTTTCGGCTGTTTTTTTATTCGTCATTCCTCCTGCCGAGGATCAGCATAGCGTCGCCAAAAGAGAAAAACCGATACTGCTCCTTTTTTGCGGTTTTATATATATCCAAGATTTCTTCACGGGAACAAAGGGCGCTGACGAGCATCAGAAGCGTGGATTCCGGCAGATGAAAGTTAGTGATCAGATGATCGACCGCCTTAAAGCGATAGCCGGGGTAAATAAAAATATCGGTTTCGCCGCTTTGCGCGTGTACGACGCCCTGCTCATCGGTCACGCTCTCGAGCGTGCGGCAGCTCGTCGTGCCGACGCAAAAGACTTTGCCGCCGTTTTGCCGGCAGGCGTTGATCGTTTCCGCCGCCTCGAGCGAAACAGAATAAAATTCGCTGTGCATCTGATGCTTGGCGACGTCGTCCACTTTGACGGGACGGAAAGTTCCTAATCCGACGTGAAGCAGGACAGGCACGACTTTCACGCCCTTTTGCCGAATTTTCTCCAGCAGTTCGGGCGTAAAATGCAAGCCCGCGGTCGGCGCGGCGGCGGAACCGGGTTGTTTGGAATAAACGGTCTGATACCGCTCTTGGTTTTGCAGTTTTTCCGTAATATACGGGGGAAGAGGCATGGTGCCGAGTCGGTCAAGCAATTCTTCAAAAACGCCCTCGTAGAAAAATTTGACGACGCGGTTGCCGTCGTCTTTGACGGAAACCACCTCGGCGGTCAGCTCCTCACCGAAAACGAATCGCTGACCGACGCGCGCTTTTTTGCCGGGGCGGGCGAGAATTTCCCACATATCGGCTTCCAGACGTTTCAGAAGCAAAAATTCAATAAACGAGCCGGTGTCTTCCCGCACGCCGTAAAGGC
>JAGDBE010000194.1 GCA_017959195.1 Clostridia bacterium
AGTTGGGGATTAACTTGCGGCGGATTTTCCCGCAGACGATGGGGCAAGTAACGTTCAGGACGTCGCGCGGGGGGACGGTTATACCGTCATCAGAGCTCTTGCCGGGTCTGTTTTTGCAAAAAAACCGTCCGAATCTTTGATTCGGGCGGGTTTTTTCTTAATTTTGCTCGAGAACGTCGAAAATTTCGCTTCTAATATCGGTTATTACGTCAAACGGAAGTTTTGCGCCGTCGGAAAAGCAGATATTTCTTTCAACCTCGTCGATTTTCTTTGCAATAGCGGTTTTTTCGACGTATTTTCCGCCGGGTTTCCGTTTATCCTTGGAAAAATACGTTACTGTGATTTCGGGCCTTTCCTTTATCCTATCGCTCAAAATCCGCAGTTTTGCGTTTATGATTTCGGCGTCGGTTTCGTTCATACTCGGGCCCTCATCGGTAAATCTCGCCGCCTCCGACACTATTCCGTCATAGCCCGACAGCGCCGCGAACGGCGAAAACTGCGCGGCGTAGCTGTCTTTGCCGAGCATAGGGTGTTTAACCGACGTGTGATGCGGAAGATTTATTATTTCTTCATACGGATTTTTATCGTTCATACTCATTTTTCCTTTATCATTCTCCCGAGCGGTGGCCGCCGACCTGTCTGTTCCGCTCCTTTGCCGTCGCGCCTTCTTCGAGGTTCATTCCTTTGAGAATGGCATTTTTGCCGAACTTCTTTTTGATTTTGATTGACGCTTCCTGGATTTTTCTCTCTTTTTCGCGTTCCGCTTTTTCGGCAATGCTCTTTTCCTCGAGCTCCTTCAGGTTATCGAACATTGAAATCTGCTTTTGCTCCCCGTCCTGCGCTTTTTTTTCGTCTATGACGTGGTTTGCGACGACGTACATACGGCGGACGGTGAGATTTTTATCGACGATGCGGTCATAAAGTTTCGTTACGCCGTCCATTATGAGTTTTGTCGAGGAGGTATGCTTTCCGAGGTTGAAAGAGCCGTGCGCCTGCTTCGGCGCTCTTCTTCCGTAGCGGTCAATCTCGGTTTCCCCTTTATATTCCCCGTCTTTTCCGACGTTTTCGGTGTCGTACCCGACGGTCAGCACCATCTGGTCGGTTACAAGCCCTTTTTCAACGAGTTCAAGCGTCAGAAGGTCGGTCATCTCGCGGACTACGAGTCTTGCTTTTTTGAAATCGTACGGCCTTGAAAGCACCTGTCCCGAGCTTAAACTGTTATTCTCGGGTTTATACGCCTTGACGTCGGCTATCGTCGTCGGCTCCCAGCCCCAGGCGTGATTTATCAGCAGTTCCGCGTTTACTCCGAATTCCTTATAGAGCAGTTCCTCGTTTTTCAATGAGCACAGCGCGATATCGCCGAGCGTATACATTCCCATGGATTCAAGTCTTTTGGCGGTTCCCGCGCCTATGCGCCAGATGTCCGTAATGGGCTTATGCGTCCAGAGTTTCCGTCTGAACGACTCTGTGTCGAGCTCCGCTATACGCACGCCGTCTTTATCGGCGGGTATATGCTTTGCGGCAACGTCCATGGCGACCTTCGCTATAAACATATTCGGGCCGATCCCCGCGGTTGCGGTGATTCCCGTCTGTTCAAGCACGTTCTTTATGAGCTTCATGGCAAAGTCGTGCGCGTTCATTTTATTGCTTTTCAAGTAGTTTGTCGCGTCGATGAAAACTTCGTCTACGGAATAGGCGAATATGTCCTCGGGCGCGACGTCGCGCAGGTATATCGAATATATCCGTCCGCTGACTTTCATATATTCCGACATCCTCGGCGGCGCCTGTATATAATCGAGCGCAAGCGACGGATTATTTTTAAGTTCCGCATCGTCGTCCGATTTACCTGAAAAATCCTTTCCGAACAAATCAGCTTTTCTTTTTCTGTTGATTTCCCTTACCTTCCGGTTGACCTCGAAAAGCCGTGCTCTGCCGGAGATTCCGTACGCTTTCAGCGACGGAGATACCGCAAGGCAGATGGTCTTTTCGGTGCGCCTCGCGTCGGCGACGACGAGGTTGGTGCTAAGCGGGTCCCGCCCGCGCGCAACGCACTCGACAGACGCGTAAAACGACTTCAAGTCTATCGCTATATATTTTCTGTTTCCGTCGTCCGTCATCCGTCTCACCGCCTTTATATTATTTTACCACTTTTGCGCAGTAAAATCAAATTTGCTGATTGCTTTTTCCATGTACTTTTCTTACACAAGAAAAGTACCAAAAGAGTGCGGGCTTTCTCGCAGAAAGCCCGGGAAAGACAATTTTTAAAGGTTTCAGCTCTCTTTGGTTACTTTCTCTCACCTGAGAGAAAGTAACGAAATGTTTTTTTGAGCATCAAAAAAACTAAATAAATAAACCACAGTAAAACTGTGGTTTTTTTATTTTGATTTTTAATACGCCTTACCCCAATAAACGAGTTTCTTTGCGGGGCGGCCGCAGCAGACGCATTTATCGGAGAGAATTTCCTGTTCGAACGGAATACATCTTGAGCCGACGCCGGTGAGTTCCTTTACTTTATCCTCGCATTCCTCGTTTCCGCACCACATTGCTCTTACGAATCCGTCTCCGTTTTCTTTAAGGGCTTTATTTATCTCGTCGATAGTCGTGCAGTTATAGGTATGTCTTTCGCGGTTTTCGAGTGCGGTCTTATAGAGGCCGGTTCTTACGTCTTCGAGTTTATCTTTAACCTTCTTTGCAAATCCGTCCAAAGTTTCGTCGAGTTCTATAAAGGTCTTTTCCCTATTATGTCTCGTTACCGCAACGCACTGTCCGTTTTCTATATCCTTCGGGCCGATTTCTATGCGCACCGGCACGCCTTTCATCTCGTATTCGGCGAATTTCCAGCCGGGGCTGTTATCGCTGTCATCGAGTTTTACTCTTATTCCGCAGTTTTTAAGTTTTTCGTAAAGTGCGTTTGCCTTTTCGAGCACGCCCTCTTTATGCTGGGCGACGGGCACTATTACGACCTGCACGGGCGCTACCGCCGGCGGAAGCACGAGTCCGTTATCGTCGCCGTGAGTCATGATTATCGCGCCGATAAGTCTTGTGGTTGTTCCCCACGACGTCTGGTGCGGATATTCGTCGGTATTGTCTTTCGACTTATACGTTATATCAAACGCCTTTGCAAATCCGTTTCCGAAATAATGGGATGTGCCTGCCTGGAGCGCTTTTCCGTCGTGCATGAGCGCTTCTATGGCGTATGTATCCTCGGCGCCCGCGAATTTATCCGACGGCGTTTTGGGGCCCTTTATTACGGGCATGGCGAGTTCGTTTTCGCAGACGTCGGCGTAGATATTAAGCATTCTCAGCGTTTCTTCAACCGCCTCTTCAGCAGTTGCGTGCATGGTATGGCCTTCCTGCCACAGAAATTCTCTCGTGCGCAGGAACGGGCGCGTCGTCTTTTCCCATCTTACGACGCTGCACCACTGGTTATAGAGTTTAGGCAGGTCTCTGTAAGAATTGATTATCTTTGCGTAATGCTCGCAGAAAAGCGTTTCTGACGTCGGCCTTACGCAGAGGCGTTCGGTAAGCTCCTCGGCGCCGCCGTGCGTTACCCACGCAACCTCGGGCGCAAAGCCTTCGACGTGGTCCTTTTCCTTATTGAGAAGGCCCTCCGGGATAAACATCGGCATATAGACGTTTTCGTGTCCCGTTGCCTTGAATCTTGCGTCCATTATCTTCTGGATATTCTCCCAGATCGCGTAGCCGTACGGTCTTATTATCATACAGCCCTTTACGCTCGAATAGTCCGCAAGGTCCGCGTTCTTTACGATATCGGTATACCACTGCGCGAAATCCACGTCTCTTGACGTGATTTTTTCCACCATTTTCTTATTTTCGTTTGCCATTTTTTCTCTATATCCTTTCGATTTCGAAAATTATATTCCGAGAAGTTTTTTCATGCTTTCTGAGCAGTTATCCGCCTTATCTTCCGCCTCTTTTTCAGTATTTCCCTTTGCAAGGCAGTACAGTTTTATCTTCGGCTCGGTGCCTGACGGTCTTATTATGACGTCGCTTCCGTCGGAGAGCGTAAAAATAAGCATATTGGTCTTGGGAAGTCCAGTTTCTCCTGCTTTTCCGTCGCAGGAAACCGTTTTTCCGGTCTTGAAGTCTGCGATTTTGACAACATTTTCGCCTGCGATTTCTTTTGGCGGATTATTTCTGAGTTTTTCTATCATAGACGTCATTTTTTCGATTCCGCCGAGTCCCGGAAGCACGATATTGCCTGTGATTTCCTTATAATATCCGTATTCCGCGAACAGATTCTGCAAAACGTCGTAGAGGCTTTGTCCTTTTTTCGCGTAATATGCCGCCATTTCGGTAACGAGCATTGACGCGCACACCGCGTCCTTATCCCTTGCATACGTGCCGGAAAGGCAGCCGTGGCTTTCTTCAAAACCGAAAATATAGGTATATTCGTTTGTTTCTTCGAATTCCTTTATCTTTTCGCCTATATACTTAAAGCCGGTGAGCACGTTTATGAGCGTTACTCCGTTTTTTTCGCATATTGCGTCGGCAAGTCTTGTGCTTACTATTGATTTTACGACCGCCGCGTTTTGCGGAAGTTTATTATTGAGCTTTCTTGCCTCAATTATATAGGAAAGCAGCATTACGCCTATCTGGTTTCCGGTAAGCGTTATATATCTTCCGTCAGACGCTTTCACGACGACGCCCACTCTGTCGGAGTCGGGGTCTGTGCCTATAATGAGGTCGCATCCGTTCTTTTCCGCAAGTTCTATTGCGAGGTAAAAGCCCTCTTTTTCCTCGGGATTCGGGCTTTTTACGGTCGGAAAACTGCCGTCGGGAGTCATCTGTTCGTCAACGGTATAAAGCTTTTTCAGCCCCGCCCTTTTAAGCGCTTCGGGAACGAGCTTTGCGCCCGCGCCGTGAAACGGCGTATACACTACCTTAAATGTTTCGGCGACGTCGGGGACTGCGTCTTTATGAATTCTCTCATTAAGCACTTTTTCGAGGTACGCTTCGTCGATTTCCTTTCCGACGACTTCGATAAGTCCGTTTTTTACGCCCTCGTCGAAGCTTATCATTTTTGCGCCTTCGAAAATATCTATCTTTTCCATTTCGTCGGAGACGGTTTTCGCCTGTTCGGGCGAAATCTGCACTCCGTCTTCCCAATACGCCTTATAACCGTTATACATTTTCGGGTTATGCGACGCGGTTATATTTATTCCCGCTTTCGCGCCGAGAAATCTTACCGCAAAAGACAGTTCGGGAGTGGGACGCGGGGCGTCGAAAATATACGTTTTTATCCCGTTTGCCGCAAGCACGCGTGCCGAGATTTCCGAAAAGAGGTCGGATTTTATTCTCGTGTCCGACGCGATAACCGCGCTCATTTTTCCGTTTTCTTTCTTTACGAGCGCCGCTATTCCCTGCGTCGCCTGCGCGACGGTATAGATATTCATACCGTTAATGCCTGCCCTTATTATGCCGCGGAGGCCTGCCGTGCCGAAAGAAAGCGGCTCGCAGAAGCGTTCTTTGATTTCTTCTTCGTTTCCGCTTATTTCTTCAAGTTCCGCTTTCAGTTCTTCTTCAAGTCCGCCGTAAGACAGCCATTTTTTATATTCAGCCGAATAATCTGTCATTTTCTGCTCCTCATTCGGATTTTTTCTGCTTTTTCTGTTCCTTAATCAAGGCAAGCGCCTTTGAAAGCTGGTCGGGGCACGACGTTTCCTTAAAGCCGCACTTTATACCCGAAAGTCTCTTTATCGCCTCGTCAACGCTCATTCCCTCGACGAGTCTTGAAACGCCCTGCGTATTGCCTGAGCAGCCGCCTTCAAATTCGACTTTTTTTATTATGCCTTTTTCTGTCTTTACGTTTATCATTCTTGAGCAGACGCCGCTCGGTTTATATGTGATTTCCGCCATTCTTTCACTTCCGTTCATAAACTGTATTTTACTGAATGTTAGTATACCACAATTATGAAGTTAATACAAGTATTTTTTTCTTTCCGCGTGATTTTTATTGTCAAAAAAACACATTTTTTCACGATTTTTCAGTTGTTTACACAAAATATAAATATACATAAATAATTGTTAAC
>JAGDBE010000195.1 GCA_017959195.1 Clostridia bacterium
TATCACGTTTTTGAATTCGTCGGGCGAGTCTTGCGTAAATTCCTTCAAGGTTACGAGTCCTATAAGGTTTTCGAGCATTTTTCCCGTTATTTTTTCCTTTTTCAGTTCGTCTCTGATGACATTTACTTCTCTTGCGGCGCGGTAGGCGTTTTCGACCTTTAATTTTACTTCCGAGCCGATGTCGCCGCCGGTAATCTTATTTTCGGCGAGGTGCTGTCCGAGGTCCGTAACTTTGCTTCCGTCGATTTCGGTTATGACGTCGCCGGGTACTATGCCTGCGGCATACGCCTGTCCTTTTTCATTGACGTTAATAACGTAAAGTCCGTTTTCCTTTTTATCGTACACCACCGAAACGCCGATACCGGTTCTCGCCTGTTCACTGCTTTCGAGAAGGTATTCCTCATACTCTTTTTCATTCATATATGAAGAGTATCTGTCGCCGAGGCCGTCGAGATAACCTTCGAGCGTGCCGTCCAAAAGGCGGTTGTCGTCGATGTTTCCGATATATTTGCTTCTTATGATGCCGTCGGTGTTGTAAACTATATGGCTTATATCGTTTTCCGTCGTGATTTCGGAGAATATTTTCGTATATTTTTCGTTAAAAGTCTTTGTGAGATAATAATACGATATCTGCCACGTTATGAGCACCGCCGCGGCGAGAAGAATAAAGAAAACCGATATATACGTGCTTTTTTTGGAGCCGCCGGATTTTTTCATATTACTGTCCTTCCTTAAAAATATGATTTTTGAAAAAACTGCCCGCTTTTTTCACGGACAGTTTTATTATCAGAATTTAGATCCGAGATAATCAGCCGGGTCAACGAGATTTCCGTTCTTATAAGTCGTGAAATGCAGATGATTTCCGGTAGAACGTCCCGTAGAGCCGACGTAGGCAATTACGTCGCCCCTCTTAACCTTCTGTCCCGAAACAACGTTCAGCGAACTGCAATGTCCGTACAGCGTCATAAGACCGCCGCCGTGGTTTATCGTTACGCAGTTGCCGTAACCGCCGTTCCATGCCGCGATAACGACTGTTCCGTCGTCGGCGGCAAGGATTTCCGTTCCTTTCGGGCACGCGAAGTCGTAGCCGTTATGATAATCCTGTTTTCCCGTGAACGGGTCCTGTCTGTTTCCGTAATACGACGTTACGGTATAGGACGCGTTTGACGGAAGCGGGAACAAAAGTATTCCCGAATAGGTCGATTTATCCTCTTTTGCGAACATTGCGGCGAGCGCTTTAATCTCGCTGTTGAGCTGATCGACGTATTTTTTCTTTTCCTCGAGTTCTTTTTCGTATTCTTCAACGCTTTCAAGCGCCTGCGCCTGCTTTTCCGCGGCGATTCTCTGCTTTTCGACGAGCTGCTCCTTGAGCGCTTCCTTTTCTGCCTTATAGTCGCTCATTTTCTGCAGCGAATCTTCGTATTCCGCCTTGGTATTTTCGAGTTCCTTCGACGTTTCCTTATATTTTTCGAGAACGTTGTTGTTATATGATAAGTGATACGAAATAAGGTCCATTCTCGAAATGAGGTCGCTGAAGTTTTCCGCGCTGAATATGAATTCCATAGTGCTTGCGAAGCTGTCGTATTCAAACGACATTCTTATCATATCGTCAAGCATTCTCTGCTGCTTTGCGATTTCGACTTCAAGCTCCGCTATCTGTTCTTCTTTTTCTTTCACTATCTCCCCGTACTGCACGAGAAGCGAGTCTATAATTATGACCTGCTCGTCGATTATGGCGATTTCGTGATTAAGATTCGATAATTCCGAAGACAGCGATTTTACGGTCTGTCTTTCCGAATCGATTTTCGACTGCAAGTCTGATTTTTCGTTTTCAATCTGTTTCATTCTGTCGCCCAAAGCGTCGATTTCGCTTTGTATCTGCGCGTTCGACTTGGTCGCCGCGCCGGCAAAATACGCAGTAAAGAAGCATACGCACGTTACCGCAAGCAGGCATATTAAAACAGATAAGAATTTACGGCTCTTTTTCAAAATCGTTCCTCCGAAATTAAGCTTTCATAAATCTTCTTATTGCTATCGCGCTTCCGAAAATACCGAGCACGAGTCCGGCTCCGAAATATATAGCGAGATATAACGGATTTATCTCCTCAAACGGGGGCAGTATGATATATCCTTCGAGTTTGCTTGCAAGGTTGGTTATGGGCCCGCAGTAAATGTAGTACTGCACGCCGTAGCCGATAAGTCCCGAAACAAGACCTATAAGCGCGCCTTCAAACATAAACGGCATGGTAATATAGCCTTTTGTCGCACCAATGTAGCGCATTACCGTTACTTCAAGCTCCCTTGAATGATAGGTAAGCCTTATTGTATTCGATATAACGAAGACCGAAAGCGCTATAAGCAGCGTCATAAGCCACGTGCCGCTTATCGAGATAACGTTCTTGAAATTATTGATGTTTTTTGCTATATCGTATCTGTTTTTTACTTTGTCGACAATTCCGTCGTCTTTTCCGTCGCCGTCGGCGTCGAGTCTTTCGAGGTTATATACGAGAGCGTCTACCCCGTTTATGTCCTCGTACTCTATTTCAAAGGAATCGGGCAGCGGGTTTGTGGAATCGTCGTACGAATCGAATATGTATGCGTAATCTTCACCGAATTTCACCTTTTCGGCGGACAGAGCGTCTGCTTTTGAAATAAACCTTACGCTTTTTACGTTTTTGAGGCTCTCAATCTGCTTTTTTGCGGCGTTAACCTGCTCATTCTGCGTATCGAGCTTCATATAAACGACTATTTTATTGAAATCGTCGATATTTTCAACGCTTTTATTGATGACAATCATCACGGTTGCGAAAACTCCGACGAGCAGCAGCGACGAAACGAGTATTACTATCGAGGCAAATGTTCTGAATCTGCCTCTGAAAAATTGTCTTGTGCCTTCCGATACAAAATTCAGTCTATTCATCGTACATACCGCCTGTTCTGTCGCTTTCGACGCTTCCGTTATTAAGCGTTATCACGCGCTTATGGAACTTGTCCACAAGCTCCTTTTCGTGCGTAACGACAATAATCGTCTTTCCGAGCTGTTCGTTGAGCGCAATGAGCAGTTTCATAATATCTAAACTCATTTCGGGGTCTATGTTTCCCGTAGGCTCGTCGGCAATTATGATTTTCGGGTTGTTCGCAAGTGCTCTTGCGAGCGCGACTCTCTGTTTTTCACCGCCCGAAAGCTGTGCCGGGAAAGCGTGCATTCTGTCTTTGAGTCCCACCGCTTCTATGAACGCGGGAACCTCTTTTTTGATTTTTCTGTTCGACGCCCCTATAACCTGCATGGCAAAGGCGACGTTTTCATAGACCGTTTTGTTCGGAAACAGTCTGAAATCCTGGAAAACAAAGCCCATGGTCCTTCTCAGGTACGGAACCTTGCTTTCGCGCATTTTATCAAGTCTGAAGTTGTCGATTATAAGTCTTCCGTCGGAAACCCTTTCCTCCCTGAGCAGAAGCTTCGTAAGCGTAGTTTTTCCGGCTCCGGAATGTCCGACTATAAAGACGAATTCCCCGTCGTTTATTTTAATGTTTATGTCTTTCAAAACGTAATTGTTTTCCGAATACGCTTTGCTGACGTTTTTGAACTCTATCATCAAAAAACTCCCAATCAGTATTTTATCGGTTTCGATGTCAGATACTTTTTAACCATAAGCGCAACCTTGAAGGTTATCGCGTTGTCGAATTCACGCAGGTCGAGTCCCGTAATCTTCCTGATTTTTTCAAGTCTGTAAACCAGCGTGTTTCTGTGTACGAAGAGCTTTCTCGAAGTTTCGGAAACGTTGAGGTTGTTGTCAAAGAAGGCCTGTATCGTGAGCAGCGTCTCTCTGTCAAGACTGTCAAGCGAACCTTTTTTGAATACTTCCTGAAGAAACTTCTCGCAAAGCGTCGTCGGGAGCTGATAGATGAGTCTTCCTATACCGAGATATTCGTAGTTTATTATATTCTGTTTTGTGTTGAACACCTTGCCGACTTCTATTGCAACCTGCGCCTCCTTGAACGACGTGGAGAGGTCGCGCAGCGTTTCGGCAACCGTTCCGATGCCTATCGTTACGCCGAGATAGAATTCCGCGCTTATCGTATCGGAAATGGAATGCGCGATTTTCTCAAGCTCCTTGGTATCGGTATTGTATTTTACTTCCTTAATGAGAACGACGTCGTTCTCGCCTATGCTGATGACGTAATCCTTGTTCTTGTCGGGGAACATATTCTGTAAGATGTCGTAAGGTATAACCTCGCCCATTTCATTGAATCTGATGAAGAAGACGGCTTTGGGCGCGTCGATTCCGAAATTCAGTTCCTTTGCCTTGATATAGATATCGCTCGAAAGGATGTTGTCGAGGATTATGTTCTTGATAAAACTGATTTTGTCGTACTTTTCCCCGTAGAGCGTTTTGATGTTGTTGAAGGAAACTGACAGCACCTTGCAAATGTCAGCCGCTTCCGCGTCGTCGCCCTCGATGATGATTACGTTTTCGGGCATACTGTATGAGCCCATGGGATAATAGGTATTGCCCGCAACGACAACAGGTGCGTCGCTTTCGAAATAACCGAGCGCCTCCGGTCTTGACTCTCCTACGTTTATGAGTTCCGAACCGGCAATAACCGTTCCAAGATTGTCAAGCACGTAAATTTTTCTGTTAATGCTCTCTTTTAACTGATTTATTACATTTTGAAACACTCTTGCAAACATATTCATTTTCCTTTTCTCACATTAATTAGTTGTTGATTAGTTTTATCGTATAAATAATTGCGAATACAATATATTGAACCAAGAAAGCTATGAGCATCTGTCCTATCGTGAAAACCGACGCTCCGAGCGGGTCGGGCAGTTTTATGAACATGAACACCGCCCACACCGCAAGCGATATATAATAAGGGAAAAACATCGGTGTGTAAAAACGCTTTTTGTCCGTCGATTTGTTTCTCGAAACGAATTTCGATTTAATAATTACTGAGCTTGCAAAACCTATCGATACAGCCGCTATAATCAAAAGTATCTTCCCGACGATTCCGGGAGTCGTGTAAACGTGCCAGTATCTGTACAAAAACAGCGCGAGCACCGCGTTTTCAATGCTGAACACGAGAAAATCGCGGAAATAAATTTTGGAGATGTAATAAATGAGTACAAGCGCTATGGTTGCGATAAGCGCGAACATGCAGTCCTTTATGTTGTTGATGACGCGCCGGCCGAAAAATGCCGAAAACGCCGTAACGTAAATCATCAGCGCGACCGCGTTTATGCTCGAAAACGTCTTTTCGCTCTCGTCCTTCTTCTTTACTCTGCAGAAGATGTACCATGCGAAAGAGCACACCAAAAGGGCAATAACGATTCCTATATAAACGGGATTGTTGAAAATGCGGTTGAGCTCATACGCCATGTTCCCGCCCGTCGCCTGACGGACGTTTAATGTGGAAGTTGCCTTGAGTATCAGCATTATCACTCCGCACGCGATGAAGAACAGTACCGACATCTTATAAAAGTCAATATCCTTTTTGCTGATGCTTTCCTTTTTCTTTGAGGAATTTCTTGAAAATCTTGACGACATTTTATACACTCCGTTAATTTAATTATTAATTCATTCCATGTTTCCGCTGTAAAACATTATTGCCGACAACACGCAGACAGGCGCGGTTTCGGTCCTCAAGATCCTGCTGCCCAGGGATGCAAGCGGAATTCCCGATTCTCTTGCAAGCGCAGCTTCGTCTTCCGAAAGCCCGCCTTCGGGACCTATGAAAAATCCGTAGGTTTTTGCACCTTTTTTCGCGTCGAATATCTCTTTGAGCGGAACGCGCGGCCCTGTTTCGTAGCAGACGAATCCGCAGCCGCATTCTTTTATTCTTTCAAGCGCCTCTTTGTACGTAAGCGCGTTTTCTACAGTCGGAACTGCCGCCCTCTCGCATTGCATTGCCGCCGCTTTCGCGATTTTCCGCCAGCGTTCGACCTTCTTTTCAAGCGTTTTTCCGTCGGGCTTTGACACGCACCTTGACGAAATCACGGGCACAATTCCGCTTACTCCGAGCTCAACCGCCTTCTGAACGATTTCGTCGAACTTGTCGCCCTTTACGAGCGCCTGATACAGAAAAACTTTGACAGACGGCTCGGATAAGCTCTGCTTTTTTTCAAGCACCGTGAAATAAACGCTGTTTGAATCCATTTTATCTATTTTAGAAAGATATTCCGTTCCGTTTTCGTCGCAAAGAACGTATTCCTCGCCCACGCGTGCGCGAAGCGAAAGCGATATATGTCTTGCGTCCTCGCCGGTTACCGTTATTTTATCGCCGCACGGCGCGTTTTCGGGTCCTATAAAGAATCGTGGCACAGAACGATCACCGCCCATTCTTCCTTTTCGGTAAAACCGCATACCTTAAAGCCCGCTTTTTCAAGCGATTTCGTAACTTCGTCAGCGCGCTCCGCGATTATTCCCGAGCAAATCAGTTTTCCGTCATCTTTTAAAAGCTCTTTGAACAGATCCGCCATCATTTTGATGACGTCGGCAACGATATTCGCCGCTATCAGATCATATTTTCTGCTTTTGAGCACATTGTACAAATCACCGTATTCCAGCACGTTTCCCGCGAAAACTTCGTATTTGTCGCCGCTTATTCCGTTGACAGCGAAGTTTTCTTTTGCAATCCGCGCGGAATTTTCGTCGATATCGACCGCGCGCACGTGCTTTGCGCCGAGCTTTATTGCGGCAATTCCCAATATTCCGCTTCCGCAGCCCATATCGAGAAGCTCTTTTTCGTCCTTTGTGCAATTTTCAAGAGATTCCTCTATCTTTTCAAGACAGAGCCTCGTCGTGGTGTGGGAGCCCGTTCCGAATGACGACGACGGGTCTATTTCGATTACCGTTTTGTTTCCGTCGTTTTCATATTTTTCCCACGTCGGTTTTACAATAAGGTTTTTGCCTACCGGAAACGGCTTGAAATACTTTTTCCAGTTGTTTTCCCAGTCCTCTTCCTCAAGCTTGGTATCGGAATCCATTTCAAGCGTTCCGCAGTCGTCCCGCTCGGCTTTGAGCTTCTGAAGACCGCTTTTTACCGCAAGAATTGTTTCAAGCCCCTGCGCGTTTTCCGGCACGTAAAACGTAACCGTCGTCTCGCAGTCCTTTAATTTCAGCAAATCTTCCTCTATATAGTCGAAATATACCTCTTTGTTTTCGAGAAAATCCTCAAAGTCCCTGCCGTCAAGCACTTCATAGCCGTTTATCCCGTTCATAAGCAGGATTCCCGACACAGGTTCAATTCCCTCGGTGGAGGTATAAATTGTATTTTTTATCCAAAGCATGTTTTTTTCAAACGCCATCCTTGATTTTATCCCGTATTTATGTAATATTTTACAGTTTTTTGTTCAAAATGTCAATAGATTTTTGAGTTTTTTTATGAAAAATTCATATATTTTTCAGAAAAAATTATGCAAATAGTATAATATATTTTTTCTATTGACAATTTTTTAAAGTTATGCTATGATTTAACTAAGCAAATAATCAACATTTTAATATAATAAGATAGAGGCGCGTTTTTTATCAGTAACGAAAGCTTTGGGCCGCGACAAAGGCCGTATATCGGGCTTTCGCAAAAGGAAAAGACGCCGAAGCGCCGTTTGTCAGCGGCAGCTGGGCGCAAGGTCAATAACTTTGCGACTGTCATTGCATATGCAATGTTGGGCTATCATTTACGTATGCTTGTGTCATACTTTTGATAGCCGATATTATCGGCTTTTTTATTTGCATTTTTACTTAAAAAGGAGACATTATCATGCATCAAACAGTTTTTACCGGCGCGGCAACAGCAATCATCACACCTATGAAAAACGGAACCGTCGATTTTGACAAATTTGCCGAAGTTCTGGAATTTCAAATCGCTTCGGGCATCGACGCCGTCGTTGTATGCGGTACAACCGGCGAAAGTTCCACTCTTACCGACGAAGAACACAGAGCATTAATCGAATTCTGCGTTAAAAAAGCAAACCACCGCATTCCCATCATCGCAGGCACGGGAAGCAACGACACGGCATACGCCGTTGACCTCTCTAAATTCGCATGCGACGCAGGAGCCGACGCTCTGCTCCAGGTTACCCCCTATTATAACAAAACCACGCAGAAAGGCCTTGTAAAACATTTCTTTGCAGTGGCAGACGCGGTAGATAAACCCATCATTCTCTACAACGTTCCTTCGAGAACGGGTATAAACATCAACCCCGAAACGTATGCGGAACTCTGCAAGCACGAAAGAATAGTCGCCGCAAAAGAGGCGGGCGGAAATCTCTCCGCCGTTGCTCAGACTCGCGCTCTCTGCGGAGATAACCTCGACCTCTACTCCGGAAACGACGACCAGATTATTCCCATTATGTCGCTCGGCGGAAAAGGCGTTATTTCCGTGCTTTCGAATCTGCTTCCGAAAGAGATGCACGACATCTGCGCCGACTACCTTGCAGGCAACGTCAAAAAAGCGTCCGACGCGCAGATAAAGTATATCCCCCTCATCAACGCGCTGTTCTCGGAAGTAAACCCGATTCCCGTAAAGGCGGCGATGAATATTCTCGGCTTCTGCGGCGAAGAAATAAGACTGCCGCTTTGCGAAATATCCGACGCAAACAAGGCGAAACTTATCGCGGAAATGAAAAACGCAGGTTTGAATTTCTGATAACTTAATTTTATAAAGGAAGTATAAAGATGACGAGGCTCATTATAAGCGGTATAAACGGAAAAATGGGAAAAGTCCTTGAAGCTATGTGCGAAAACTCCGACTCTGTCGAAATTATCGGCGGAATCGACGTCAATCTCGGCGTTCCGCACAAATTTCCGACAGTATCCGACCCGTTCGGGCTGCAAGGCAAGGCGGACGCGGTAATCGACTTTTCTCACCACTCTTTCGCACCCGCGCTGTGCAATTATGCAATTAAAACGGGCACGCCCGTTGTATTTGCGACGACAGGGCACTCCGAAGACGAACTTAAAACAATCAACGATACCTCCAAAATCGTTCCGGTCTTCAAGAGTGCCAACATGTCCCTCGGCGTAAATCTGTTGACCGAACTTGTCAAAAAAGCAACAGCGGTCCTTTCGGATTTCGACGTCGAGATAATCGAAAAACACCACAATCAGAAGATTGACGCGCCGAGCGGCACGGCTCTTATGATTGCGGATTCCGTAAAATCGGTAAGAACAGACGGAAAGTATGTTTTCGACCGAACTAAAGAAAAAAAGAAGCGCGAACAGAATGAAATCGGAATCCATTCCGTCCGCGGCGGCACGATTGTCGGCGAACACGAAGTGATTTTCGCGGGAAATAACGAAATCATCTCGATTTCGCACTCCGCACAGTCAAGAGAGATCTTCGCTTCAGGAGCCATACGAGCAGCCCTCTTTATTGCGGGTAAGCAAAACGGCTTCTATAATATGGAAGACCTTATTAAAGAACTTTGATATGAACCCCGATGCTTTTGCATCGGGGTTTTTTCTCTGTTACTTTCTCTCGTTTACTTTCTCTCACGAGAGAGAAAGTAAAACAAAGAGAGCGGATTTCTAAAATCAAATAGCCGACATTTGGCA
>JAGDBE010000196.1 GCA_017959195.1 Clostridia bacterium
AACCGTTTTATCGTCTGAAAGCGGCGTCGTAAAATGTAAAAATACAGGAATTTTCGGGAGCGACAACGGAGATTTGCTTCTGCTGCTTCTCATTGTTTTCTTCTTCGTCGACGGAGAAAAGGAAAACGACTCTCTTATTCCTGTATTGCTTGCATTATTGCTGCTTTTCTGAAAATCAATATACGTTGTAGTCCGGATAATCCTCTTTGAGATACAGTTTAAACTGCTCCGGAATGATTATTTCCGAGAAAGCGTCGTCGGAAATGCTGTTTGTCGTAAGTGAATATATCAGTTTGTCGTTTTCATAGCATTTTGCCGAAACAACAGCGCCGTAATCGAGGTTTATGTTGTAAACCTGGAGCTGAACGTAGGAGCCTATGTGGGAAATGAAGTTTATAATCATTTCCGAACCGTTTTCGCCCGAAACCAAGGAATAGGTGTAGTTATCCTCGTCGGCAACCTCTATGAACGCCTCGTGGGTGAGCACGGCTCCTATCTCGTCGGATATGTCAAAGCTTCCCGCAGCGTATGTTACAGTGTTTACGCGTCCGTTTGCAAGCGTGTTTACGGTAATGGAGCCGTCAGACGCTTCAACAACCTGCTTTGACGCGGTGTTGCCGGAAATGAAGTAGGCGCGTCTTCCCGCGTGCGACCTGAACAGCACGACTCTCTGAGAAACGGAAGAATTGTCGGAATAAACGGTGAATTGAACGTCCTGAACGGTGTTTTCGGCGGGAATAATCGAGGTCAGAATCTTTTTTGCGTTTTCAACGGTAAGATCCGCCTTGTCCGTTTCGGTACCGGCATAGGAATCGCCGCTTTTTAAGGTTTTGTCCACGTCTTCCGACAGGACGCCTGCGGGTTTGCCCGACGAAATGCCGAGAAAGCCGTTCAGAAATTCCGGCGGCTCGAGAAGCCCCATTTTCCAGAGTCCGAGCAGTATAAAAACAAGTATGGCGGCGATTACGAGCGTGTCGAGAAACGCGGAAATAAACTTTTTCAGTTTGCTTTCTTGCAAGAATGCCGCCTCCTTACTTTTGATTCTTAATAATTATTATTTGCTGTCGGGGGTGTCTTTTTCAATCTGTTCGTCCTGCTGCTTTGCAATATCTTTTCTCTCAAACGAGAAGTTGAGGTTGAAGTAGAGGATGAGTATTGAACATACCGCAATGATGAGCGATTTTATTTTCCAGCCGAAAGAATAAACTATTGCCGCAATACCGAGCATGCAGCTCACCGCGTACAGAATCATAACCGCGTGCTTCTGATCAAAGCCCTTGTCTATAAGTCTGTGGTGCAGGTGTTCTCTGTCTGAGCGGAAAGGACTCTGCTTTTTGAAAATCCTTCTGAAAAACGCGAAAGCCGTATCCGCAAGGGGAAGCGCAAAAATCAGAAGCGGTATCCAGAAAGATATGATACCGTTGAATTTGAAGCATCCCTGAATCGAAAGCACGCTGAGCGTGTATCCCAAAAACAGTGCGCCGGTGTCGCCCATAAAGATTCTTGCGGGGTTGAAGTTGAACGGCAGAAATCCGAGGCACGAGCCGACGAGAATTGCAATCATACATACTACGTTCAAGTTCGTGTCGGTGCGTATGAGCGTCAGAAGAAGGGTTATTGCCGAAATTGTTGAAATTCCGCAGGAAAGTCCGTCAAGGCCGTCAATAAGATTTACGGCGTTTGTGATGGCGGTAATCCATATAATCGTGATAAACGGTGCGAACGCGCCGAATACCAGCGTATGTCCGAGAAGGTTTACCTGCTCGATAACGTTTCCGCTTAAAACCGCAACGAGAGCCGCCGCAATCTGCAAAAGCAGTTTAATACAAGGATTCATATCGTATTTGTCGTCAATTATTCCCGTTGCGACTATAATCAGGTTTCCTATCAGCATTCCGAAAAACGCTTTCGAGGGGGAGCAGAAAATAAGGGAAGTAAACGCAAACGCGATGAATATCGCAACTCCGCCCATAAGAGGCATTTCCTTTGAATGCATTCTGCGGTTGTCCTTCGGAATATCGGTAACGCCGAATTTGAATGCGAGCGTGCGGATTACGGGAGTTGTCGCAATGGATATGAAAAAGGCGCAGAGTACGGCGATTACTATACCGAAAATAATATTTAAGGCAGAATCATTGTACATGGAGTATATGCTTGTAAACATTTAAACAATCCTTTCCTTATCAACTGTTCGCAAAAATATCAAACGTGATAAAATCCGACTTTCTTATATACTTTGGACAAAGTTTTTCTCGACATATAGAACGCTTTTTCCGCGCCCGACTTCATAATGGACTCGATATACGCCTTGTCTTTTATAAGACGGGCGTATTCGCTTCTTACGTTTTCAAGCCCGTCGGCGCAGGTTTCGCCTACGGCGGCTTTGAAGTCTCCGTAGCCCTTGCCGGCAAACTCTTTTTCTATTTCTTCAAACGACTTGCCGGTAAAGCAGGAATATATGCTCATAAGGTTGTTTATGCCGTCTTTTCCCGGCGCGTGCTTAATCACGCTGTCGGAATCGGTAACGGCCCTTTTTATTTTCCTTATCGTATCGTCTCTGTTTTCGATAACCGCGATGTAAGACGACGGATTGGGGTCGGACTTGCTCATCTTTTTGGTCGGATCGGTGAGGGAGTTTATCTTCATTCCCGTCTCTTTTATGTACGGCTCGGGAATCGTGAACACGTCGCCGTAAACAGAATTGAAGCGAAGAGCTACGTCTCTTGTGAGCTCAATGTGCTGCTTCTGGTCAATTCCCACGGGAACGAGATTTGCCTGATACAAAAGTATGTCCGACGCCATGAGAACGGGGTAGGTGAAGAGCCCGGAATTGATGTTGTCGCTGTGCTTCTGGGACTTGTCCTTGAACTGCGTCATTCTCGACAGTTCTCCGAATCCCGTGTAGCAGCCGAGCACCCACGCAAGTTCCGCGTGAGCGGGAACGTGGCTTTGAACGAAAATCGTGCTTTTTTCGGGGTCAATGCCGCAGGCAACGTACAGGGCGATCGCCTCGAAAGTCCTTCTTCTCAGCTCAGCCGGCTCCTGGCGTACTGTAATTGCGTGTAAATCCACAACGCAGTAAAGACATTCGTAATCGCGCTGCAATTCAACCCAGTTTTTGATCGCGCCGATGTAGTTTCCGAGCGTGATTATGCCGCTCGGCTGAATGCCCGAAAAAATGCGTTTTTTGAGCGGCTGCGCCGCAAGATCTTTTACTTCATCCATGATAAGAAACGTTCCTTTACAAATATTTTAGTTTATTCCCGCGCTTTTGATTACTTGAGCGAGAATTGAAATTCCTTTTTTGATTTCTTCTTCCGTCGGCATCGAGTAGTTGAGCCGGAAAGAAGACGTTTTTTTTGACGGATCCGGCATAAACGTCGAGCCGGGAACAACCGCTATTTTCGCGTCAACCGTTCTTTTTATGAAATCGTCCATGTCGGTGCTTCGGGGCAAGGTTACCCACAGAAACAGACCGCCCTCGGGTCGCGTATATGAAACGGAAGACGGGATATTTTCGTCAAGGGAAGACAGCATGCACGCGCAGTTTCTGCCGTAGAGTTCGTTTATGCTCTTTATGTGCTCGTCAAGACCGTATCTGTCAATGAATTTTGAGCATAACATCTGGAAAAACTGGTTGGTGTGCACGTCGTTCGTCTGCTTTACGACGACTATCTTTTTGATAAGTTCGCTGTGTCCGCATACAAAGCCGACTCTCATGCCCGACGAGAGTATTTTCGAGAAGGAACCGCAGTACAAAACGATTCCGCAGTCGTCCATACTCTTTATCGTCGGCACGTCGCGCCCCGCAAACCGCAGTTCTCCGTAGGGGTTGTCCTCCAAAATTACGACGCCGTACTTTTTTGCGATTTCAAGTATCGCTTTCCTCTTTTCGAGAGACGTCGTGATACCCGACGGATTCTGAAACGTCGGAATGAGGTATATCAGCTTTACGCGCTTGTCTTCTTTTAATACTTTTTCGAGCTCTTCGGGGTTTATGCCGTCAATTCCCGCGTCAATGCCCTTCAGATTTACTCCGTAAGAGCGGAAGGCGTTGAGCGCGCCTATAAAACTCGGGTTTTCGCATATGACGGTGTCGCCCTCGTTGCACAGCACCTTGCATGCAAGGTCGATGCCCTGCTGGCCGCCGCTTGTTATAATTACCTCGTCAAAATCTTTTCCTATCGAGAATTTCGATTTAAGCCGCTCCGATACCTGGTTTCTCAAAGGAAGATAACCTTCCGTAATGCCGTATTGCAGAGCTTTTGACGGCTCGGTTTCGAAAATTTCGTCCGCAAGAAGCCGCAGTTTCTCCACGGGAAACGAAAGGGGAGACGGATTTCCCGCCGCAAACGATATTACCGACGGGTCGGTGAGGGACTTGAAAATCTCCCTTATCGCCGAGGGCTTAAGATTTTTGACTTTATCGGAAAAATCGAACGTCATTTTTATTTTTCCGCGTATTGAAAGCACACGCGGCTATCCTTTCCAAAAAAATATATCTTACTCCAAATAAGTATTATATCATATACTTTCAATATTATCAACTTGTTTTTACAAATTCAGTCAAAAATCAAAGCAAATTTTGAAAAATTACTTGATTTAATAGGAAGAATAATATATAATATATATAATTGCATAACTATGTGTTTTTATGCGAATGTATAATACTTCGGAAGGAAGAAAACGACATGGAAAGAATAAGCAAGGAAAATTATTATCTCGATATTGCGCAGACGGTTGCCGAAAGAAGCACGTGCCTAAGGAAGAAATACGGCGCCATAATCGTAAAGAACGACGTAATACTTTCCACCGGCTACGTCGGAGCGCCCAGAGGCAGAAAGAACTGCTGCGACATCGGAAAATGCACACGTGAGGACCTCAATATTCCGAGAGGCGAGAGATATGAACTCTGCCGTTCGGTTCATGCCGAAATGAACGCCGTAATTAATGCGTCGCGCGAGCAGATGCTCGACGGAACGATGTACCTTGCGGGACTCGACGCAAAGACGGGCGAACTCGTAAAAGGCGCATGCTGCTGCATGATGTGCAAGAGAGTCGTTCTCAACGCGGGAATAAAGCAGGTAATCGTAAGAGAAACGCCCGACACCTTTACGGTTTACGATACGAAAGACTGGATAGAACACGACGACAGTCTCGAGGGAAAATTCGGTTATTGATATAAGACGGATATGAAGAAGATTTTGTTCGTTTGCTCGGGAAACACCTGCAGAAGCCCTATGGCGCAGGCGCTGCTCGGAAATGAAGCGAAAAAGCGCGGCCTTGATATAATCGCGCTTTCCGCGGGGATATTTGCAAATGAGGGCGAAAAGTATTCCGAAAACGCGCGTCTTGCGCTTAAAGAAAAGGGAATCGATTTTGACGGTTCTTCCAAAAAACTCGGAAAAAAAGACCTTGAAGAGTGCGATTTTGCTTTCGGAATGAATTCATCCGTTGCGCATGCACTGTGCGCGTCTTTTCCGGAAAGCGCCGAAAAGATATACGTTTTCCCGAAGGAGATATCAGACCCTTACGGAAAGGACTTAAACGCCTACAAAGACTGCCTTGAAGAAATAAAAAGCGGAATTGACCTCATTGTAAAGGCGGCAGAGGAGAATAAACTGTAATGGGAGATTATTCGGTAGGCATAAACGCTTTCGGATACGAAAAAGACATAGCCGAGCTTGAAAAACTCTGTTTTTCGGAGCCGTGGAGCGAAAACGCGGTAAACGAGTTCTTAAAATATGAAAATAACCGCTTTTTAATTGCAAAATGCGAAAAAGACGGAAGCTTTGCGGGATATATCGGATTTTCGCAGGTGCTTGACGAACTTCACATCGCAAATATAGCGGTTAAACCCGGGCACAGAAGAAAAGGCGTTGCCGATATGCTTTTGGACGAGCTTTCAAAGACGGCAAAAGACGGAAACATTTCTCTTTTAACGCTCGAAGTGCGCAGATCGAACTATCCCGCAATAAAACTGTACGAAAAACACGGCTATAAAGCGGTCGGGGAGAGAAAGGACTTTTACTTAAACCCGAAAGAAGACGCCGTGCTGATGAATCTTGAAATCAAAACACCCGAAAGGAATAATTGATGAACATACTTGCGATAGAATCCTCGTGCGACGAGACGGCGTGCGCCGTCGTCAAGGACGGGCGCGAAATACTGTCAAACGCCGTGGCGTCCCAGATTGACATACACGCCCTTTACGGCGGAGTGGTCCCCGAAATTGCGTCGAGGGCGCATACCGAGGCGATAAACGGCATAGTTGCACGCGCGCTTAACGACGCGGGCGTGTCTATGAAGGATATAGACGCCGTTGCCGTAACGAACAGACCGGGGCTTATAGGCGCGCTGCTGGTGGGGGTTAATTTTGCAAAGGGACTTGCTTATTCGTACAATCTGCCGCTCATACCGGTTCATCACATAAGAGGGCATATTGCCGCAAATTACGTATATTATAACGGAAATGACGCGCCCGAAAAATTAGAGCCGCCGTTTGCGGCGCTCGTGATGTCCGGCGGACACACTTCTTTGGTGAACGTCAAAGACTATACGGAATTTGAGTGTATCGGCGCGACGAGAGACGACGCCGCGGGAGAGGCGTTCGACAAGGTGGCAAGGCTTATGGGGCTTGAATATCCCGGCGGCGCGAAGATGGACAAACTTGCGGAAAGCGGAAACGAAAAGGCGGTCTTTTTCCCCGAAGCCCACGTCAGGGATTTCCCGTACGATTTCTCTTTTTCGGGAATAAAGACGGCGGCGATAAATTATATTCACACAAACGAACAGAACAAAACCGAAATATGCAAAGAAGACGTGGCGGCGTCGTTTACGGCAAGCATTTGCAGGGCGATAAATTCAAGACTTGAAATGCTCTTTAATTCGGAAGACCTCTTCAAGTCGGGAAAGCTTGCGCTTGCAGGCGGCGTTTCGGCAAACAGCCACATAAGAAAAAGCGTGTCGGAGCTCTGTGAAAAATATAAGGTAAAAGCGTATTTCCCGCCGCTTTCTCTGTGCGGGGACAACGCGGCAATGATTGCTTCGCAGGCGTATTATGAATACGTGAATAATACCGGTAATTTTTATAATTATGCACTCAACGCTTACGCGACGTGCGACATAAGCAAATAAACCGTCGTATTTTACAAAGTTTTTCGACGCAATTTGTGCAAAAAACAGAAAATTTTCCGGCACAACGTTTACATAATCGAGGCTATGAATAAGCGTAAAGTTTTCAACAAAAAGTGGATAAACGAACGGGGATTACTCAAAAACAAAGGAAATTCGACAAAAGAAAACAAAAATCGGTGTTGATAACTATGTTGATAATGTTGACAATTATGTCAACACATGAATATTATGATGTTTTTATCTAAACATTGTTTACAATTCGTATGTAGATTTTTATTTCACACTTAAAAAGAAAGGCAGGCAGAGATGGAGCAGGGAAACAAGAAGTATATTTCAAAAGCGGTAATAAGAAGATTGCCCAGATATTTCAGGTATCTGCGGGAATTGCTCAATAACGGAATAATGCGTATTTCATCAAAAGAACTGTCGCAAAAAATGGGGCTGACGGCGTCCCAGATTCGCCAGGACCTTAACTGCTTCGGCGGTTTCGGCCAGCAGGGATACGGATATAACGTAAAATATCTTTACGGAGAAATATCGAAAATTCTGGGCGTCGAAAAAAAGTATAACGCGATAATAGTCGGAATCGGAAACCTCGGCAAGGCGCTCATTAACACGCCTATGTTCGAAAGACGCGGAATCACCGTGTCGGGACTTTTCGATATCGACCCGGAAACCGTCGGAAAGACGTTCGGGAAGCATACGGTATTACATATTAACGACTTAAAGGAGTTTTTTGAAAAAAACGACGTTGCGATAGGAATAATAACCGTGCCGAGAACGGAAGCCGCAAGTACGGCGGAAAACCTCGCGGCCCTTGGAGTTAAGGGACTGTGGAATTTTTCCAACGCGGAAATCATGCTTGAAAATTACCCCGACGTCATAATAGAAAACGTGCATTTGGGGGATTCGCTCATGGCGCTTTCCTACGAAATATCGAAAAACGGATGAATAAAAACGGAAGCCCTTCGGGCTTCCGTATAATCTGAATATTTATTAAAAATCGCCTTTGAGAAATTTAATCGCGCGTTCGACGGAGTCCTTGGCGTTGCCCCACGGCTCTGCGTCGAACCTGTAATCGAATTTTTTGCAGAACCACGAGACGTCTTCGCCGAGCGAAGCGAGATACGGAGAAACGACTCCGTCGAGGTCTTCCGCAAAAAGAAGGTATTTCTTCTTGTCGAGGCGCGCTTTTGCGCATTTAAGCAGCATCGACGCGTGTACGAGGCAGAAATACGGCTGTTCTTTAAGTAAATTCACGAAATCGCGCTGCGTTTCCCACAAATAAACGGCTGTGCGCACCATTTTCGAGAATTTTTCGTTCACTTTTTCGCATACGTAGCAGCTTTCGGAAAGTTCATCCGTCTTTTCGTTGAATTTCTGCGAATTGTCTTTGCCGAAAAGCGATTTTTTACAAATTGAGACGTCGTCCTTGATTTCGTTTAAGTGGCTTTCGAGCATGAGGGCGAGACTGAGTTTGTTGCCCATTTCGCTCATCTTTTTGTAGTGATTTTTGCAAAAACCGAGTTTGTTTGTCTGAATTCTTATGTCGGGCTCCATCATCGACGCGCCCATTATAAGGTCGAGTTCGGTTTTTTCAAGGTCTCTTGTCAGCGTGCACAAAGGGCATCCGCATTTCTTCTTGAATGCCTCCGTTACGGGAATGGTATAGATTTTTTCTTCCATGTTGTTCCTCCGGCGTTGGTTTTTACAAAGTTATGATAACATATTTTCTTATATAAATCAAATTTTTGTTGCAGAGGTATTTTTTTGAGCCGAAAAAGAATTGAAATCAAAAAACCCTAAAATTTAGATAT
>JAGDBE010000197.1 GCA_017959195.1 Clostridia bacterium
AAAAGTGTGTGGCTTCGCCAAAAAAAGTGGAAGAGGAATCCGTATTGTTTTGAAAATTTGTTGTGACGAAGCTTATTCTTGAAAAAATGCCTCCGTATGTGTATAATCATTAACGGTAACTTGAAGTTTTTTACGGAGGTCTGTTATGCTGAAGAAATTTCTTTCTCTTGTGCTTGTTTGTATAATGATCCTTTCGTTCGCTTCGTGCGGACTTATAAATACAAACACATCAAACTCCGGGAAGCCGGGGAATTCAGGCAACAATCCAGGCAAAGGTTCACATCCTCGCGTAACCTATTACGACGGAATGGAAGGATATAAATACGCCGCTTATCTGCAAAATGCCCATCTGGTATATAATTACGGCAGAGATCTCAGCGACGGCGAGGGAGTCGTTTCATATCCTTTTGAATTTCTCAACTGCGAAGATTATCATTACCATCGCAGATATACCGTTGTCGGATATGACGAGGCGCGCAACGGCAATTTGGACGAAGCAGACGATCACATTGCCATCGTTTACGACAATGGCAAGTATTTGCTTTATGACTTCTACAGAAAAATCATCGTCGACGATTTCCCGATGACGGTTGTCTATGAAGAAAAGGTTTTCCTTCCGGAAAATCTGGGATCAAAAACCTTCCCGATCCTCAAGGAGACAGAGGATTTTGAAAAAGGAACCAAGTCCACTGCCGCCGTCGACACTTACTGCGAGAGATTTGAGATCACGGTAAACTCTTCGCTCTGTCCAAACGCCAAAGGCTACGAATTGAAAACGAGAATTAACACTCATAATAAGTCTGAGCACGAATCGCAATACACGAATTACAAATTCTATTACGATCCTGAGACAGAGATCGGCCTTTACTGCGAGTTCTATCTGACAAACGATCCTAAGATCAAGATAGATGACAGCACAGAAGAAGCTTATCCCTTCTATTCAAGCGAACTGTCAGAGAAGGTAGAAGTGACCACTTATGAGATCGGAAATGTTTCTCCCGCAGACGTTAAAGAAAAAGTCAGCGAGATAATGAACGGACACGAATCAGAATACAAACACCTCAGCTTCGACGAATACGGTGAGATCTTCGAATAAACGACCGTATAATAATCTGCCGGAAAGGTCTCGGTCTTAAGCCGAGACCTTTTTTTGCGGCGCTGTCCGGCGGGAAAATGTTATCTTTTATTAAAGATTTTGATATTTTACGATCCGATCGGAGCGTTTGCTGCGGTCCCGCCGTATCTCCGCTGAGGTCCGGTTATCGAAAAGAAGCCCAAGGCGCATATGTGCGAACGCCGTAAATTGAAAAAATATTCAATATTTTCGCAATTTAAGTCAAAAAAATTCAAAAAAGTTGTATAAAATCTACATTTTACCTATTGACACAGCAAGAATGGCGCGTTATAATTACGGCCGTAACAAACGAATAAGGAGTGTTTTACGATGGACAAATCAAAAATAAAAAAAGTGGTACTCGCGTATTCCGGCGGACTTGACACGTCAGTCATAATCCCGTGGCTGAAGGAGAATTACAACAACTGCGAAGTAATAGCGGTATCAGGCAATGTCGGACAGGGAGACGAGCTCGAAGGCCTGGAGGAGAAGGCGATCAAGACGGGTGCATCGAAGCTTTACGTGCTCGATCTGACAGATGACTATGTCGACAATTACATCATCCCGACGATGAAAGCCGGTGCGGTCTATGAAGATTATCTGCTCGGTACAAGCCATGCAAGACCGTGTATCGCGAAAGCACTCGTTGAAATAGCAATAAAATAAAAAGCGGACGCGATCTGCCACGGTTGTACGGGTAAAGGCAACGACCAGGTCAGGTTCGAACTCGCGGTAAAACATTTTGCGCCTGATATG
>JAGDBE010000198.1 GCA_017959195.1 Clostridia bacterium
GTGGTAGAATTTAGTCTGGGAAAGGAGGTCCCGGACAATGGAAAAGAAGAACAAGCACATGACGCTTGACGACCGGATCGAGATAGAAGAATGTCTGGACAAAGGGATGACATTCAAGGCAATCGGTCGACGGATCGGCAAAGACCAAACGACGGTATCGAAGGAGGTAAAGAAGCATTTCGAGGTGTACACGAATTTTTTCTGCAAAACGGACGAATGTTGCCCAAAGCATTTAAGGGCGCCTTTCGTATGCAACAGCTGTCCGAGAAAGAATCACAGCAATTGTATATATCCCAGAAGGCGCTACAACGCAAAGCACGCACAGGGAGCATACGAAAACCTGTTGAAGGAGTCGCGCGAAGGGATACCGTTAAACAGAGAAGAATTCTACGAGACAGAGAGGATCATCTCAACTGCGGTAAGAAACGGGCAACATATTTATCATGCGGTTCAGGCAAATAATCTGACCGTTTCTAAAACGACTGTATACAGGCACATTCAAAAAGGCTACTACACGATCTCGAAGATAGATCTTCCGCGTGCCGTAAAATTCAAGCCGCGTAAGGAAAAGCATCCGGATTATGTGCCAAAAGGCATCAAAACGGGCAGAAGTTATGAGGACTATCTGCTTTTTATGGAAGAGCACCCCGATATGACGCAAATCGAAATGGATACGTTAATTGGTCAAATTGGCGGCAAACTGATTATGACCTTTCAGTTTGTGAACGTTGATTTTATGTTCGGACTACTGCTTGATGATAAAACCGCCGCGGAAGCCGGCGCCAAAATCATAAAGTTGAAAGAAACACTTAACGCTGCAAATATTCGCTTCTCGGACGTCTTCCCGGTGATGCTCACCGATAACGGTGGCGAATTCAGTGACGTTTTCGCGTTTGAAAACGATCTGCAGGGGGACAAAGAATCATTTGTCTTCTTCTGTGATCCGAACAGTCCTTTTCAAAAGCCGCACGTCGAAAATAACCATACGCTTTTCAGAAACATTGTTCCGAAAGGCGAATCATTCAATGATTTTACTCAAGATACCGTCAATCTGATCTTCTCACACGTCAATGCTGTCAAACGCAAGCAGTTCAACGGCAAAAGCGCTTACGATCTCTTTGTCTTTACTTACTCTAAAGAACTCGCTCGCTTCTTGGGCATCGATTCCGTCGATCCGAAAAACGTTATCCAATCTCCGAAATTATTGAAAAAATAGTCTCACGGTAAATTCCACCGCTATGGAATTTAGTCTGGGAAATCACTTCTCAGGCTCTTTTCTCTGCGCCTTCTTTTCTCTTTTCCTTTACCTTTTTACCCTCTTCCCACGTCTCTTTTATTCTTTGCTCTTCTTTTCCCTCACAAAATTCCACCATTTCCCATACTTATTGCAAGCGCTTTCCAACTGTGGAATTTACTTCGGGAATTTACGCATTTTTTTCGTATAACGCAAAAAAGGGACGCTTTTTAAGGCGTCCCCGCGGGGAAGAGCTGTTTTGCTTATTTGTGCTGCGAAA
>JAGDBE010000199.1 GCA_017959195.1 Clostridia bacterium
AAGCCCTAAGAACAGGCTATAATCATCTGTGCCTTGATTATATTGGAACGACCAATTAACAAGTGTTCTGACATTAAAACCATCCATATATTTTGAAAGGAACCCTGAGCAACTGCATAAGGTTAATGACATTATAAGTATTACTACTAAAATGATTTTTTTCATGTTTCCCTCCGCGAATTTTTTAAATTTTCCCCTACAATTCTATTTCCATTCCGTCATACGACGTCAGAATGCCCTGTTTTGCCGCCTCGGGGGCGAATTCCTCATACGGCACGTTAAGCCCGTTATGCGAGAAGTGATTTGAGACGAAAACCGTCTTTTCATCGGCGATGCCCATTTTCGTCATTCTCTTTTTCATCTCTGCGTTTTCAAAAAGGCTCATGTGGCCGACGTAGTTCATGGGCCGCAGCGCGTTTGTGCAGTCCATAACGACAAGGTCGAAATGCGGTTTTGTCTTTTCCCAGTATTCCCATATATCGTCGCGCGGAAAATGTGTATCAAGCGCGTAAAGCACGGTTTTTTCGCCGTCGGTTATCTGATAAATCACGGGTCCCGAATGCTCGTCGTGAATTGCGGGGAGCACGGTTACGGTATATTTATCCGCCCCCACTACGTCAAATTCCTTTACGGTATGAAGTTTTGCCTTCGGAATATCCTTCAAAAGTCTTTCAATTCCCTTTCCCGCAATTTCAGACGCGAAGAAGGTTATCTCATAATCCGGTGCGGGATACGAAAAGCCTCCTGCGAGTATTGTTATATCCTCGGTATACAGGTGGTCGGAGTGGCTATGCGTTATAAGGCAGTTTTTCACTTTACCGAGGTCGATATTATTTGAAAGCACGTGGCTTACGGTATCGGCGGGAAAATCGACAAGCAGATCATCGTTGATTATAGCCTGTGTTCTCGTTCTCACGGACCTTCCGCCCGTCTGTCTTATTTGTCTGCACCTTTCGCAGTTACAGAACAGCGCCGGGATGCCCTCAAAAGCCGCCGTTCCCAAAAATTTGAATTTCATATCTTTTTCCGCCTTATTATTTTATCTCGACAAGTTCGTATTCTCTCGTTCCGAAGCCCAGCTTTGATGCCGCTTCTATCGTATGAATACCGTTTCTTGAATTTACTCTTTGCATAAAATGCTCTTTACCGGGGTCGTCGGAGTTTGCTACCAGATCGACGCAGGCCTGATCGAGGGCTATCGGGTCGAGGCCTGCAAGAATGCCTATATCCTTCAAGCAGGGGTCTTCCGCCACCGCGCAGCAGTCGCAGTCGACGCTCATATTACACATAATATTTATAAACGCCGTATTTCCCTTAAAATAATCGACAACCGCCGATGCGGCGTCAGCCATGCTTTCGAGAAAATGGTCCTGCGGGGGCAGATTATTCCACAGCGTATACTGGTCCTTATTCGTGCCCGCGGAGTGAATCCATGCTTTTCCCTCCGATGAAGCGCAGCCGATTGACAGTTGTTTCAGCGCGCCTCCGAAGCCGCCCATGGGATGTCCTTTGAAATGTGAAAGCACAAGCATTGAATCGTATTTTTCGATATTTTTACCCAAGAAGTCCTCTTTCAGATGAAATCCGTTTTTTACGGGTATCGAAAGGTCGGGGCCTTGTGCGTCCATCAAATCAACGTCGAAAAATTCATTCCATCCATGTCTTTTTATGGTTTTCAGGTGCTTTTCGGTCGTATTTCTTTCCCCGGAATACGCGGTATTACACTCGACTATCGTTCCGTTTACGTACTCGACCATCGGCTTCATAAATTCCGGTCTCAGATAATTCTGATTGCCTTCTTCCCCCGAATGAACCTTTACCGCCACCTTTCCGGGCAGTTCCTTATTCAGCGTTTTATAGAGTTTTACAACGTTTTCGGGAGTTATTTCCCTTATAAAATAAATTTTTGCTTTTTCCATATTTATCCTCCGTAAATTTATGCGGAAAACATCACACGGTTATCCACATTGCAGGGCGCACGCACATCTGCTTTGTATCTACCTGGGTTCCGAATTCGCTTAATAAGTCTGATCGGGAGTTATACCAGCAAAAATAGAGTCTGTTATCGCCTGGGGTACGCACCCAATACTGTGTATACGCTCTTCCGTACGGTATAAGCATCTGATTTTCCGGGTATACCGAAAAATATCCTTTCGCAATCATGGTTTCGGTCGGTGGGCATATTCCGTACGTCGTATCCGAAAAATACGTTTCGATTTCCGATTTACTCAAGATGAACACCTTATCTTCGGTATCGTTTCCGCCGGAAATATACGATTTTGTGGGGCTGCCATCGTTAACGAGGGTTACCGTCTTTATATGCGCTTTTTCCTCCGTTGTAAAGGAATTTTCATAAAAGTCGCCGTTCAGCCAGGCGCGAAGCGTACACGTTTCCCATTTTATGTTTTCCATACGCTCGTCGTTTAAGCATTTTTCTTCGAGTGCATAGGCGCTCACGACGAGAAAGCTGTTTCCGTCTGTGCCGACAACGATCCATTCTATCGGCTCCGCGCCGTTTTCCGCATTATTATCCTGCTCGAAAGAGCCGAGTCCGAACATATCGCCGATTTTTACGCTGTCGGCCGAGGTCGGAAACGGGTTTACCGTCCGTTCGGGAACGGGCGGTTCGGGCGGTTCGTCCGTCTCGGGATCCGCGTCGGAGTTATCCGTTATATCTTCGGAATTATCCGATATTTCAAAATTATCCGTTATTTCGGGTTTATCGGGCGTATCCTTCGTCTCCGACGGGGATTCCGTACCCGTTTCCGTCATTCCCGGGATATTCAGTTCACATGCGCAAAGTCCGATTGCAACAGTTATTACAAGCAGTAAAGTAATAATTCTAACATAGTTTTTCATATTTATCTCCTTTTTCTTTAATATTCCACGTCGGAATCTATGCTGTCAAGCACTTCTACCGCCTTCTGAAGCTGTGTGTCCTTATCGTCGGTCATGCTGAAATAGTTTCTCAAATACATTTCGGGGAGTTCAACCTCATATTCGGGTGTAATTCCCGTTCCGTCAAAGCTTACCTCCGACGGCGGGAGATAAATTCCCGTCGAGATATTGGCGCCGCCCTCGGGAAGTTCTATCACTTCCTGAACCGAGCCTTTTCCGTAGGTCGTGCTTCCAACAATGCTTGCTTTTCCGAAATCTTTGAGCGACGCGGCGAAGAGTTCCGCCGTACCCGCGGTATTCTTATTGACAAGCAGCGCCATCGGCGCGTTGAAGAAAACGGGGTCGGACGTAAACGTCTTCTGCTTGCCGTTTTTATTGCTGAATATTACGGTTACACCTTCGGGAAGCAGAAAGTCGAGAAGCTGTGTAATTCCGTCTATATCGCCGCCGGGGTTGTTTCTTATATCAATTATGAACTTTTCGGCGCCGCTTTCGGACAGTTCCTTTATCACGTTTTTGAATTCGTCGGGCGAGTCTTGCGTAAATTCCTTCAAGGTTACGAGTCCTATAAGGTTTTCGAGCATTTTTCCAGTTATTTTTTCCTTTTTCAGTTCGTCTCTGATGACATTTACTTCTCTTGCGGCGCGGTAGGCGTTTTCG
>JAGDBE010000200.1 GCA_017959195.1 Clostridia bacterium
CGGTCGAGCCGCGAATAGAACTCGGTCTCGTCGGCGGAGAGGTAGGCGATACGCGGCATGTTGATCGTCACGACGCCGACGGAACCGGTGCTCTCGCCGCTGCCGAAGTAGCCGCCGCTCTTTTTGCGCAGTTCGCGCAGATCAAGACGCAAACGGACGCGGATTCCAGTACCCCATTCCTACGTATTCGATTACGCGCGACTTCGACTGGTCGGAGACGGAAAACAACAAGCTTCTTTTTGAAATGACGAGCAAATACGGCACGCCGTACTTCTCAAACTACATCAACAGCGATATGGAACCGAGCGACGTGCGCTCGATGTGCTGCCGTCTGAGACTTGACCTGAGAGAACTCAGAAAGAAATCCGGCGGCTTCTTCGGAAGCGGCGAAAGCACCGGTTCTGTGGGAGTCGTTACGATAAACATGCCGAGAATTGCTTATCTTTCGGCAAATGAAGAAGAATACTTTGACAGACTCAACCACATGCTCGACATCGCGGCGCGTTCGCTCAAAGTAAAGAGAACGGTTATAACAAAGCTCCTCGAAGAAGGACTTTACCCCTACACCAAACGTTATCTCGGCACGTTCGAGAACCACTTCTCGACGATAGGCCTTGTCGGTATGAACGAAGTCTGCCTCAACGCCGCGTGGATCAAAAAGGACCTGACCAACAAGGAAGCTCAGGAATTCACGAAGAAGACACTCAACCACATGAGAGAGCGTCTCTCCGACTACCAGGAAAAATACGGCGACCTCTACAACCTCGAAGCTACTCCCGCCGAATCCACGGCTTACAGACTTGCAAAGCATGACAAGAAGCGCTTCCCCGACATCATCACCGCAGGTTCCATGGACGGAGCTCCCTACTACACCAACAGTTCGCATCTTCCCGTTGGTTACACCGAAGACGTATTCTCGGCGCTTGAAATTCAGGACGACCTTCAGACGCTCTACACCTCGGGAACGGTATTCCACGCGTTCCTCGGCGAAAAACTTCCCGACTGGAAGGCGGCTGCAAATCTCGTAAGAAAGATTGCCGAAAACCACAAGCTTCCTTATTACACACTTTCACCCACATATTCCGTATGTCCCGAACACGGCTACATCTCAGGCGAAGTTTACACCTGCCCGAAGTGCGGAAGAACGACCGAAGTTTACAGCCGTATCACCGGTTACTACCGTCCCGTACAGAACTGGAACGCCGGCAAGACAGCGGAATTTAAGGACAGAAAGGTTTACAACCTCTCAAACAGCCACTTGAAAGCGTCCCACGCAATTGACGCAGAGCCGAAGGCGCCCGAAGCGTCAGCTCCGGCTGCAGAAGCGGGCGCAAGCACGTTCGTAAGCCAGAGCTCAAACATTCTGTTTACGACAAAGACCTGCCCCAACTGCAAGGTTGCAAACGCGCTTCTCGAAAAGGCGGGCGTCGACTTTGAAAAGCTCTACGTTGAGGACAACAAGGACCTTGCGATGTCATACGGCTTCAAACAGGTTCCGGCGTTCATCACGACGAGCGGAGAGCAGTTCGTGGGAGTTCCCGAAATTAAAACCTATCTTTCAAAATAAGATTTTAATCTGAAAATACGTTTAAGCCGCACGTAATGTGCGGCTTAAATATAACAAATTACCGAAAGGACTTCAAAAACCATGTCTGAAATATACGATATCATCATTGTCGGAGCGGGACCTGCGGGACTTACGTCCGCGATATATGCGCGCCGTGCGGGAAAAAACGTCCTCGTTTTAGAGAAATCCGCCTTCGGCGGTCAGATAACCTTCTCCCCGAAAATCGAAAATTACCCGGGATTTCAAAGCATAGGCGGTGCCGAGCTTGCCGACAAGCTTGTCGAGCAAGCTCTTGAGCAGGGCGCGGCCATTGACATTGAAGAAGTCCTCGACGTGCAAAAGGAAGATAATTTATTCAAGGTTATCACCGATTTCGGCGAGCATTTATGCCGCGCCCTGATAATTGCGACGGGCGCAAAGCACCGCCATCTCGGAGTTCCCGGCGAAGAAGAGCTTATCGGAAAAGGTATCAGCTTCTGCGCGCTATGCGACGGCGCGTTTTACGCAGGAAAAGACGTTTGTTTAATAGGCGGCGGAAACTCCGCGCTTCAGGAGGCGCTGCTTCTTTCTGAAACGTCGGAAAAAGTCCTTATAATACAGAATCTTGCCGATTTTACGGGCGAAAAGAAGCTTTCCGACCTCGTAAAATCCAAATCTAACGTCGAATATATCTTCTCCACGACGGTACAGAAGTTTTTCAAGGAAGACGGAAGCGAAAAAATATACGCCGTCATCAAAAATGAAGATACCGGCGAGGAAAAAACGATTTGCGCCGACGGCTTTTTCGAGGCAATCGGCCTTATTCCCGACAACAAGCCGTTTGAAAAGCTTATCGACCTTTCGAAAGGGTACGTTTTGTCTGACGAAAAGTGCGTAACGAGCGTGCCGGGCGTTTTCGTTGCAGGCGACTGCCGCACAAAGAGCATTCGTCAGATAGTTACCGCAATGTCGGACGGCGCGACCGCCGCGCTTGCGGCATGCGATTATTTATCGTAAAAAATGCAGAAAAAAAGCGGATAAATCGCTGATTTATCCGCTTTTTTTATTTTTATTTATAGTAATCAAATTCCGCGCCGTAAATACTTACGGTATCGCCGTCTTTTATTCCCTTTTCTTCAAGCGCGGCGATGACTCCGGTGTTTTTCAGCACTTTCTGGAAATACGCGACTGATTCGTAGTCGCCGAAGTTTATGGAATTTATGACGTTTACGAGTCTTTCCGCTTCGACGTGGTAAACGCCGTTTACGTTTGTAATTTTAATCTCGTCTTCGTCAAATTCTCTCTCTTCGTCGATTACCGTCTCCGGTTCGTATATTTTTATGGGCGGCAGGTTCTGAAGCTCCTTTGAAACAAGTTCTTTGAGCTCATCGGTGCCCTCTCCTATCGCCGCGCACATAAATACTATCGGAATACCGCTTTTTTTCGCGTATTTTTCGAGTTTTTCGCGCGTTTCGGCGCTCGTCATATCCATTTTGTTTGCGGCGATGATTCTCGGTCTCGACGCAAGCTCGGGACTGTACTTTTCAAGCTCCTCATTGATGACTTTTAAGTCGTCAAGCGGGTCTCTGCCCTCTATTCCCGACGCGTCGACCACGTTCACGATAAGGCGGCATCTCTCTATGTGCTTCAAAAACCTGTGTCCCAATCCTTCGCCTTCCGACGCGCCCTCTATAAGTCCGGGAATGTCCGCAATAACGTATCCGCCCGCTTTGGCGTCAACCACGCCGAGTACGGGGGAAAGCGTTGTAAAGTGATATTCCGCGATTTTCGGTCTTGCGGCGCTTATCATGGAAATTATCGTCGATTTGCCTGCGCTCGGCATTCCGACGAGTCCCGCGTCGGCGAGCATTTTAAGCTCCAGCTCGACTTCGAGTTCCTTACCCTTGATTCCGCTTTTTGCAAAATTCGGGGTCTGTCTTGTGGGCGTTGCGAAATGCGTGTTTCCGAATCCGCCCTTGCCGCCCTTCAATATGACGTATTTCCCCGTTTCGGCGACGTCTTCGTCTGACATGTCCTTTATGATTTTGCCGCTTTCGGCGTCTTTGATTATTGTTCCGGGAGGAACGGGAATTTCGAGATTTTCCGCATTTTTGCCGTGGAACCTCGAGCCCATGCCGTTCTGTCCGTTTTCGGCAACGAACTTTCTTCTGTATTTGAAGTTGAGCAGCGTGTTCTGCCCCTCGTCAATCGAGAAAATTATGTCTCCGCCTTTACCGCCGTCGCCGCCGTCGGGTCCGCCGTGCGATATATACTTCTCGCGTCTGAAAGATACGCTTCCGTTTCCGCCGTCGCCGGCTTTGATATATATTTTTACTTTATCGATAAACACAGTCTCCCCGCCTCTTTTCGCAAATACTTAAATATAACAAAAAAGGTTGTCGCAGGACAACCTTTCCGTCTGATTTCTGAAAGGCCTTACGCCTCGTAAACGCTCACGCGTTTTCTTCCGCCGGCCATCGGTTCAAACTTAACTTTTCCTTCCGTAAGCGCAAACAACGTATCGTCTCTGCCTATTCCCACGTTCTTACCGGGATGAATATGCGTTCCGCGCTGTCTGAGGATAATATTACCGGGAACAACCGGCTGTCCGTCGGCCTTTTTAACGCCAAGGCGCTTCGACTGAGAGTCGCGTCCGTTCTTTGTGGAGCCCACGCCTTTTTTATGTGCGAAAAACTGCAAACCTAATCTTAACATTATTACACCTCCGTCAATATACACTTCAAATAATCCGGATACTCCGAAGATATGTCTTTTATATATCTGCAATATCCGTCAAGCACTGCGTTTATTATGTCGGTTTTGTCTTTATCATTTACCGTACAATTAACGTATGCTTTCTTTTTGTCGATGTCTAAACTGAAATCGACCGAAAAACGCTCGAGAATATCAATAATCAGTTCCGTCGCAGACGAAACCGACGCGCACACGATATCTTCTCCCTCTTTTGCAAAGCCTGAGTGTCCGCTGCATTCAAAGGATTTATATCCGATACCGTCTTTCAATATTCGTACCGTCGTCATGGTTTTTAACCGATCTTGTCGATCTGTACTTTAGAATAGGGCTGTCTGTGTCCCTGCTTCTTCTTTTCGTTTTTCTTCGACTTATACTTGAACACAACGATTTTCTTCGATTTTGCGTTCTTCAATACCGTACCTGCGACTTTGCAGCCGTCAACGTACGGTGTACCTGTTTTAAGTCCGCTTTCGTCGGAAATTGCAACAACGTCGAATTCAACTTTTGCATTTTCTTCGATACCGAGTTTTTCAACAAAGATTACGTCGCCCTCGGATACCTTATACTGCTTTCCGCCTGTTTCTATAACCGCGTACACGAAAAGCACCTCTCTTTCTCATAAGACTCGCTGATTCCGGGTTTTTACGACCACGAAAAATGGGCATAAAATTAAGACCCGCTTCAAGCGGCATTACGATTATAACACCTAAATATGCCTTTGTCAAGGTTTTTTTACAAAAAATTACGCAATTTAATAAATAATTATGAAAAAATATGATAAAAATGCGTAAAAATCACTTGACAAACGCCCGTATTTATGGTAGAATGTTCTCACCTCTGTTGGAGGATTTTTTGTTGCGCGCATTTTTATGCGTGTTTGCAGACTTTTCCTCCATGTCGAGGGAGGTAAAACATTCATATTTACCGGGAGGTGTACAACATGAGAGTGAAAATAACACTCGTTTGCAGCGAATGCAAACAAAGAAATTATGACTCTACAAAAAACAAGAAGAACGACCCTGACCGTCTTGAAATGAAAAAGTACTGCAGGTTCTGTCGTAAACACACCCTTCACAAGGAATCAAAGTAATTTTGGTGTTAAGGAGGATTAAATTATGGCAGATGCAGTAAAGAAAGAAAAGAAGCAATCAAGAATCGTCAAATTCTTCAAGGATTACAAGAGCGAATTCAAGAAAATCGTTTGGCCGGCAAAAGAAGCTACAGCTAAAATGAGCATCGTTGTTATCATCGCAATCGTAATCACAAGTGTAGCTGTTTTCCTGCTCGACACAGGTTTTTCTTCAGCTTTCACGGCGCTCGGAAACCTTGTAGGTTAAAGGAGTTTTGAAGATGGCTGACGAAAGAGCACTTTGGTACGTTATCCACACTTATTCCGGCTACGAGAACAAGGTTGCGGCTAACATCCAGAGAATGGTCGAAACGCGCGGTCTCGAAAATCTTATTTTCGAAACCAGAATTCCTACCGAAATCGTCGTTGACACAAAAGACGACGTCGACGATTATCTCGATCAGACCGTTTATACCGATTATTCCGGCACCGCCGGAAGCGACGAACAGGCGAAAAAACGGGAGAGAAAACCTACCGAACACAAACTCTTCCCCAGCTACGTTCTCGTTAAAATGGTTATGAACGACGAAACCTGGCACATCGTGAGAAACATCAGAGGCGTTACGGGCTTTGTGGGCCCCGGAAGCAAACCGGTTCCCCTTTCCGACGCGGAAGTTGAATCCCTCGGCGTTGAAGTACGCGTACGCGAGCTTGCTTACGGCGTAGGCGACAGCGTTATGGTTGTTTCGGGCTTCATCGCAGGTTCTATTGCAACGGTCGAAGAAATCGACGAATCTTCGGGAAGAATTAAAATCTCAGCAAACATCGGCGGAAGAGAAACTACCGTTGAACTTGACTCAAACGAAGTAGAGCCGTTGAAGTCATAAAACGTATTTTTTCCGCTTTTATCTCGGCATTCGAAGATATTTGCCCCGCACGCGTATTTGCCAAGCGCGTCGGAATAAAGGAAATATCTTCTATGACAGCAAATATAAATCATTGCTGTCGGTGGGAGGAACAAACAGTTCCGAAATTTATTTACCACATTTGGAGGTGTAAACGTTATGGCAAAGAAAATTATAGGCTATATAAAGCTTCAGATCCCCGCAGGAAAGGCTCTTCCCGCACCGCCTGTAGGCCCTGCTCTCGGTCAGCACGGCGTTAACATCGCAGGCTTCTGTAAAGAATTCAATGAACGTACAAAGAAAGACATCGGTCTTATAATCCCGGTTATCATCACCGTTTATGCGGACCGTTCCTACACGTTCGTTACGAAAACGCCCCCCGCAGCCGTTCTTATAAAGAAGGCGGCAGGCATTGAAAAGGCGTCCGGCCAGCCCAACAAGAACAAGGTTGCTCAGATCACGAAAGCACAGGTTCAGCAGATCGCTGAAACCAAAATGCCCGACCTCAACGCCGCTTCTTTAGAGACGGCCATGAGCATGATTGCAGGCACAGCACGCAGCATGGGCATAGTAGTTGTTGACTAAGGGAGGGTACGGTAATGAAAAAAGGAAAAAAATATCTTGAAAACGCAAAGCTTGTCGACAGATCAAAGCTTTACGATACACTCGACGCATTTGAAACGGTTTGCAAAACGTCTAACGCAAAGTTCGACGAAACCGTTGAAGTTCACGTAAAACTCGGCGTTGACTCCCGTCATGCAGACCAGCAGGTTAGAGGCGCGGTTGTACTTCCCAACGGAACAGGTAAAACCGTTCGTACGCTCGTTTTCGCAAAAGGCGATCACGCAAAGGAAGCTGAAGAAGCAGGTTCCGATTTCGTAGGCGCAGAAGACCTCGTTGCCAAGATCCAGCAGGAAAACTGGTTTGATTACGACGTTATCATTGCAACTCCCGATATGATGGGCGTTATCGGCCGTCTCGGTAAGGTTCTCGGTCCTAAGGGACTCATGCCGAACCCGAAAGCCGGCACCGTTACAATGGACGTTGCAAAGGCCGTTTCGGAAGCGAAATCCGGTAAAATCGAGTACCGTCTCGACAAGCAGAACATCATCCACTGCCCTATCGGCAAGGCTTCTTTCGGTAAAGAAAAGCTTTCCGAAAACTTTGAAGCTCTCATAGGTGCCATCATTAAGGCAAAGCCCGCCGCAGCAAAAGGTCAGTACATCAGAACATGCGCGGTTGCTTCCACAATGGGCCCCGGTATTAAAGTCAACACCGCAAAATATCTTTAATATCACAAAATCAAGAGCGTTCCTCTCGGAGCGCTCTTTTTTATACGGAGTATAATATGAATTCATACAAGACCTTTTTGAAGGATTTTGCAACTGATTCCTTTATCGAGAAAAAATCCGAATTCATTTCTTACGCCAAAAGAATTTACGACGAAGACGAAGCGAAGGCGTTTATCGCCGAAATAAGAAAAAAGCATTCCGACGCTTCGCACAACTGCTATGCCTACATACTGAAGGATTCGGGCATTGCGCGTTTTTCCGACGACGGAGAGCCGGGCGGAACCGCGGGCATGCCGATTCTCGAAGTATTAAAGCGCGAAGGTCTTTCGGGGGTATGCGTTGTAGTAACGCGTTACTTCGGAGGCATACTGCTCGGCGCCGGAGGGCTTGTAAGAGCGTATGCGAAAGGCGCAAAGCTCGGCGTTGACGCATCGGGAGTCGTCGAATTTGTGCCGTACGTCGTTTTTTCTGTTTCGCTTTCATATTCATACTACGAAAAAATACAGAATGAGGCCGCAAAATACGGAGTTCTAATTACCGACACGGCTTTTGAGGAAAACGTCAAAATAACGATGAGCGCAAAGGCCGAAAACTACGAACTTTTCTCGTCTTTCATCTCGGATTACACCGGAGGAAAGTGCGTCTGCGAAATTTCGGGCGAAACGTACGGTCCCGCTTAAAAAATGACAAAAAGAACACGCTTCAGAGCGTGTTCTTTTTTAATAATTCGGTTTTCCATATCTTTATCAGTTTTTCGAGCGAAAAAACGTTGTTTGCGGGAGACGTTGACGGCAGATACTCGGCATTCATACCGCATTTTGCGTATTTTTCGAAATATTTCTGCGCGGTTCTTCCGTTGACTATTATTTTTTTAATCTTTGAGCCCTTTACAATTCCCTCTATATCGTTTATCTTTACGTTTTTTATACTGCTGTCCGAGCTTCCCGAAATATCGCACGATTTTACGACGTCCCATAGCGCAATCCTGTTATCTGAAAGCAGTTTCTTTTTATCTTCAACCGTTTCCGGGTATCCGCTTCCGTATATTGCGGAAATCACCTTCCAGAATCTGTTCTGAGGGTGCATATAATAAAATCCGTTTTCTCTTGATTTTACCGACGGGAAGCTTCCCAAAATCAGTATCTCGGAATTTTCATCATAAACGGGTTCAAACGGGTGGACCTTCAATTTTATTACCTCTTTATGAAAAATACGGCTGATTTTCAGCCGTATTTTGTATTTTATTGTTTACCGAGCATTGCGGCGCCTACTATTCCGGCGTCGTTTCCGAGCTCTGCTATTACTATCTTTGTCTTTTCAAGATATCCGCTCGTGAACTGCATCTTATCAATGACCTCGTTTATCGGGTCTACAAGGTAGTTCTTCTCGTTTGAAAGACCTCCGCCTATAACGAGCATTTCGGGCTGGAATATATTTATAAGATTGCATATTCCTTCAGCAAGATAGTGGATGAACACGTCCACAACCTCTTTTGCCGCCTTATCGCCCTTTCTCATGGCATCGAACGCGGTTCTCGGATTTGCGTTTTCGATATTGTTGTCAACCATTTCCCACATAATCGTGTCTTTGGTTTCGGCGAGCTTTTCTTTGGTCATATTAACAAGTCCCGTCGCCGAGCTGTATGCTTCCCAGCAGCCTTTTCTTCCGCAGGGGCACGGACGTCCGTCAACCTGTATTACCATATGTCCGAGTTCTGCGCCGGCGTAATTGAAGCCGGAATATACCTTTTTATCCAGCACTATTCCGCCGCCTACTCCCGTTCCGAGAGTAATCATTACCATGAATTTACAGTCTTTTGCAACTCCGCATACCGCTTCCGCAAGAGCCGCGGCGTTTGCGTCGTTTTCGACGTAAACCTTTTTCACTCCCAGAAATTCTTTTAGCCTATCGGCTATATGATAGAACTCGAATTTAAGGTTCGTCGCTCTCGTAACGATTCCGTTATCGTGGTCAACCGCTCCGGGAGACACTATTCCCGCATATTCTATATCGTCAAGCGTCAGTCCCTCTTCTGCGAGGAGTTTTCTCGAAAGAGACGCCATATCCTTTACGATTTCGTCGCCGGGCCTTCCGGCGTTTGTGGGAACGCTGCCTTGTCTTAATATTTTTCCGTTTTCGTCAACAATACCTACCGCAATGTTTGTTCCGCCCAAATCAACACCAATGTAATACATGCTCTTCCCTTTCCGCTTACCGCTCTGTCTCGTCAAACTGTCCCATAAGTTTTTTATTGAATTCAACCGCAGTATTGTAGCCCATTTTTTTCTGTCTGTTATTCATTGCGGCGATTTCTATGATTACCGCAAGGTTTCTTCCCGGTCTTACGGGAACCGTAACAGACGGAACGTCGATTCCCATAATGTTGGTATATTCCGAATCAAGCCCGACGCGCTCGTAAAACTTTCCCTGCTGCCATGGCTCGAGGTTGATTACCAGATCTATCTTTTCGGTGAGCTTTACGGCTCCCATTCCGAAAATACGTCTCACGTCGACGATTCCTATGCCTCTGAGTTCAACGTAATGGCGTATGAGTTCCGGTGCCGAGCCGACAAGCGTTTTTGCTGATACCTTTTTTATTTCGACCGCGTCGTCGGCGATAAGTCTGTGTCCCCTCTTTACGAGTTCTATCGCCGTTTCGCTCTTGCCTATTCCGCTGTCTCCGAGCATCAGCACGCCTTCGCCGTAGCATTCAACGAAAACGCCGTGTCTTGTAATTCTTTCGGCAAGACTTACGTTTAAGGAAGCGATAAGGCCGCCCATAAAGTCCGACGTCGTTTCCTGCGTTCTGTATATAGGTATCTTATATTTTTTCGCAAGCTCGTTTACTTCTTCGAAAACGTCGAGATTAGACGTTATTATAAGGCAGACTATCTTGCTTTCAAAAAGCTTTTCTATCGACTTTCTTCTTTCTTCGGGAGCAAGTCCGAGCAGATAGTGGTATTCCACTTTTCCGATAATCTGTATTCTCTGGGGTTCAAAGTGATCGAAAAATCCCGTAAGCGGCAGAGCGGGTCTGTTGACCTCTCTTTTTTCGATTAAAATCTTGTCCGCGTTTTCAGGAGCGTAAATTTCTTCGAGTTGAAATTCGTCTACTATCGACTTCAGCAAAACGGAGTAATTTTCAGTCATTTTATCCCCTCCTTAATTACTTTAAATTATACTCTTTTCGGCATAAAATGTCAATAATTATGATGCAAAAAATGTCATTTTTGCAATATTTTGAAAAATAAC
>JAGDBE010000201.1 GCA_017959195.1 Clostridia bacterium
CCTGCTCAAAAAATACAACCTTACCGACAGCGTGCGCTTTATCGGCGAGCTTGACGAAAACGGCGTCATAGAGCAGATGAAGAAGTCGAACGTTTACGTTCTCTCGTCGAGCATAGACAACTCGCCCAACTCTCTGGGAGAGGCTATGATGATGGGCGTTCCGTGCATCTCGTCGTTCGTCGGCGGAGTGCCGGATATGATGACTCACAAACCCGACGGTTTTCTGTATCCTTACGACGAGTATTACATCCTCGCCTACGATATTTGCAGAATATTCGGCGACGAAGAACTTGCAAAGAAGTTTTCCGAAAACGCGAAAAACCATGCGAAGAAAACACATGACAGAAGCAACTCACAGTCTACTGTGGAATTGTATAAATCGATATTCAACAACGGGGAAAAGAAATGGGACAAGTAAAAAATAAGCAGTTTTCCTTAAATCAAATATTGTTTTTCGTTGCGGTAATAGCTACCGTTGCGCTTTTGATGCTGTCCCTTCTGAACAGACAGGGGGGCATAATGTATTATGCTCTGTTTGTCCTTATAGTGCCGGTTGTGTTTGTCGATGACAAGACGTTTGCGAAAATCCTGATGTTCTGGATTCCGTTCAACACGGTGCTTTATATATCGTCATTCTCGATAATAATCGTTTTCGCGACCTTCCGCGTTGTAAAGGACCTCGTCAATACCAAAAACAAGAAAATAGATTCGCTTATCCCGGTTCTGTTCGCGTTTCTTATTTATTCGCTGTTTACGCGTTATTCAGACGCGGTTATGGACTCGGTAAAGAACGCGATAATCATACTTCTCTGCCTTAAACTGTTTGACAGCTTAAAAGAGGATGACGAAGACGGCTCGGCGTTCGGAGACGTGATAGTATCCTTCGCCTGCGGCGTAATATTCACGGTAATATGCTCGATTGCGGTAAACGGAATAGACTTCTCGTCGAGATTTTCGGTTACCGGCTCGTCGGGCGTAAACGCGCTCGGAATAATGAGCGCGACGTGCATTATGTATTTGGTAATGCTCATTTCGCAGACCGACAAGGACAGACCGCTTCGCACGGTTCTGGTGCTCTTGCTTTTGATGACGGGCTTTCTTACGCAGTCGAGAACTTTTTTGCTCATGATTGTCTTAACGGCTCTGTGGATGACGCTGTTTGAAATCGGAAGCAGAAAGAATATGCTGAGAAACACGATTATCGTCGTAATCGTTCTGCTCGGAGTATATTTTTTGTTCACGAGAGTTGCGTTCATGTCGGAACTTCTCGATAAAATGATGAACAGAGTCGATAAGCTCGACAGCGACAGCGCCGGCGGAAGATACGTGCTTTGGCAGAAATACCTGGAAGCGATATTATCTTCACCCAAAACGATTCTTTTCGGAATAGGGGATTACAGAAACTACGGAATTATGCAGGTTGCGCACAATATGTGGCTTGAAATAATAGCGGAATACGGTTTTCTGGGACTTCCCGTGGCGATTCTCGTTTACGTTCACTCACTGCGCAGAATTCTGAGCAGCAGCGAGCGCTATAAGATAAGACTGTTCTCGTTTTTACCCATGATAATTTATTTTGTCGCGATGATGTACTCGCATACTCCGATAGGAAATCCGAACACCGTGGTATTTCTGCTTTCGGGATACGCGGTATACGCGTTCTCAAAGGGCTTTGCAAAAAGAGAAAAGAAGCAGAAAAAGACTTTGAGCGACTATGAAAAAACACAAATATCGTTATAATTGAGGAGTTTTTTATGAAAAAAATCGGAATTGCGACGTTTTATACCGCGATAAACTACGGAGTGCACCTCCAGGCATATGCCCTCAAAGAGGCGATAGAACAAGGCGGATACGGCGCGCAGATTGTAAATTATCCTCACCATCTGCAAAAAGAGGCAAAAGAAAACAGTAAAATCAAAAAATATCTCGGAAAAATAACAAACGTAATGACGCCGCACGGAATAAAGCGGTACTTTTTCATGAAAAATTTCCGAAGAAGCGAGGCGGAAAACGCCAAAAAGAAGTCGTTTAAGAAGTTTTCGGCGGAAAACTTCAATTTGACGGAATACTGCGATAAATATTCCGACGTCGAAAATATATGCGGAAGCTTCGACGCTTTCGTTTGCGGAAGCGACCAGATATGGAATCCGCATTATACCGCGTGCAACCCGTTTTTCTTTTTGAGATTTGCACCGGAAAAGGGAAGAATTGCCTACGCGCCGAGTATCGGAGTGTCGGAAATTCCGAAGGAATATGAAGAAAATTATAAAAAATATCTGGGCGAATTTGCGTCTCTTTCGTCAAGAGAGTCGTCCGCCTGCGATACGGTACAAAAGCTGACGGGAAGGGAATGTAAGACCGTCGTTGACCCGACGCTTCTTCATTCAGGCGATTTCTGGGATAAACTTTCGGAAAAATGCGATATCGAAGGCGATTACGCGCTGCTTTACTTCTTGGGCTTTTCCGATACGCATAAAAAAATCATAGAAAAAATCGCGTCGCAGGGACTGAAAATCGTAAATATCCCGATATGCTACGAAACCGCGTCGGACGCGCGCCTTATTCAGAAACATGCTTCGATAGGCGAATTTCTGTCGCTCATGAAAGGTGCGAAATACGTGCTTACAGACTCTTTTCACGGAGCGGCGTTTGCGGTAAACTATAAAAAGAATTTTTACTCTGTAAGCAGAAGCGATACCAAGTTCAGCTTAAACAGCAGAACGGCGGACTTCCTCAGAAAAATAACGCTTGAAAACAGAATAATTGACAAATCCAATGTTTCAGACGTGTCTTTCGACGAAATAGATTATTCGAAGGTGCAGGAGCTTCTTGAAGCATGGAAAAAAGACTCACTCGAATATCTATACTCGGCACTCGGAAAGGCAACGGAAGAACAGGATGCTTAAACGTATATTAAAAAATAATTACATATTAAATATAATCAGTAAAATATGCAACCTCGTGTTCGCGGTCGGCGCGTCGGCGTTCATCACGCGCTTCATGGGCGATTCTCTTAAAGGCGAATACGCGTATATCACGAGTTTTGCCGCGATTTCGAGCATATTCTGCAACCTCGGCGTGTACCAGGCGTATCCAAACCAGGTCAAAAACGGACTCGAAAACGCAAAACAGAAATTCGTCGACGTATTCTTTCTGCAGATGGCGCTTTGCATACTTCTCGGCGCAGGCATACTGTCGGTAATGTATTTCGTACCGCAGTTTGCGCCCCAGACGCTCACCGCGCTTATGATAATCTTAGTTACGATATTCAGCATGATGTCGTCGCAGATTATTATGATATGCATGGTGGAACACCCGCTTTTCAGAAGCATGGCGCAGATCATAACGTCGTTTGTGAATCTTATTATCTGCGCGGCGGTATTCTTTTTGGTAAAGACTCCGAACATCATTATTCCCGTAATGGCGCTTCTTTCAAAGGAAATTCTTATGGTAGCGCTCATACTATTCAAGGAAAAGGTGTTCCCGAAACCGTGGAAAGCGGATATAAAACTGTTTGTAAAGCTCGTCGGATTCGGCTTTCTGCCGATGGTAACGTCGCTTCTTTTGAACGTCAACTACAAAATGGACGTCTTTATGCTTAAATGGCTCACGACGAGCGCCACCGTCGGCGTATATTCCGTCGGAGTGTATTTTGCGGACCAGATATGGCTTATCCCGGACTCCTTCAAGGAAGTGCTGTTTTCAAGGGCGGTAAAGGTCGATGCGAGAAAATCGTTCAATCTCAGCATAAAACTGTCAATAGTGATCACGACGGTTGTGTGCGTGCTCGTCGCGATATTCGGAAAAATCGGAATATACATCCTTTACGGAAATGAGTTTCTGAACGCGTACGACAGCCTTTTGATACTGCTTATCGGCATACCGTTCATGTCGATTTTCAAGGTAATTTCACCGCTCTTCATAACCGAAGGCAAAACGGGCAGATATTTTATAAATCTGCTCTGCGGCGTTGCAATCAATTTTACGCTCAACTATCTGCTGATACCGAGAATAAACATATACGGAGCCGCCATTGCGACGATAGCGTCTCAGATGGTCTGCGGAATAGTCGCCCTTGCAATGTATAAATCGGGAACCGACGAAAAGATTACGCAGATACTCTTCCCGTCAAAGAGCGAGATAAAAATGATAACGCAGCTGATAAAAAAGAAAGGAAAATAATATAATATGACGTTTTATTCATTTTCTTTTTTGGCGCTTTTCGCGATACTGTCGATTTTTGTCGGAGTTGTTCCGGTAAAATTCAAAAACGCGCTGCTTTTC
>JAGDBE010000202.1 GCA_017959195.1 Clostridia bacterium
AACGCCTTCAAGCGTAATGGCCGAACTTACGGACTCATGGTCCGCAACAGGCTTGAAGAACATTTTCGGCGAAAAAGTAAAGGTAATGGAAATGCAGTCTGAGGCGGGCGCTGCGGGAACCGTACACGGTTCGCTGTCGGCGGGCGCGCTTACGACGACGTATACGGCGTCTCAGGGACTTCTTCTTATGATACCTAACATGTATAAGATAGCGGGAGAACTTCTTCCCAACGTTATACACGTTTCGGCGCGCTGCGTTGCGTCCCACGCACTCAACATTTTCGGAGACCATTCCGACGTGTACGCATGCCGTCAGACCGGCTATGCAATGCTCGCCGAATCGAATCCGCAGGAAGTTATGGACCTCGGCGCGGTAGCACACCTTGCTACGATAAAGGGAAGCGTTCCGTTCCTCAACTTCTTCGACGGCTTCCGCACGTCTCATGAAATTCAAAAAATCGAAGTTTGGGATTATGACGATCTCAAATCCATGATAGATGAAGACGCCGTTGCAAAATTCCGCGCAAGGGCGCTCAATCCCGCAAACCCGAAACTCAAGGGCTCCGCGGAAAACGGCGATATATTCTTCCAGCACAGAGAAGCATGCAATAAGTATTACGAAGCGCTTCCCGCAATCGTTGAAGAATATATGGATAAGGTAAACGCTAAAATAGGAACGGATTATAAACTGTTCAACTATTACGGCGCACCCGACGCAGACAGAGTGATCGTAGCTATGGGCTCGGTATGCGACGTTGCGGAGGAAGTTATAGATTACCTCATGTCCAAGGGCGAAAAAGTCGGACTTATCAAAGTAAGACTTTACAGACCTTTCGTGCCGGAAAAACTCGTATCTGTTCTTCCCAAGACGGTTAAGAAAATAGCCGTTCTCGACAGAACGAAAGAACCCGGCTCTCTCGGCGAGCCGCTTTACCTCGACGTTGTAACCGCACTTAACGTTGAAGGCGTAACGGGCGTTAAAATCGTAGGCGGACGCTACGGACTCGGTTCGAAAGACACGACTCCCGCGTCGATGTTTGCGGTATTTGAAAATCTTAGCGCGGACGAGCCCAAAAACGGCTTCACGATCGGCATAAACGACGACGTAACGCATCATTCGCTCGAAGAAAAACCGGCTCCCGACACCGTTCCCGCAGGAACCATAAGCTGTAAGTTCTGGGGACTCGGCGGCGACGGCACGGTAGGCGCAAACAAGAACTCCATAAAGATTATCGGCGACCATACCGATAAATTCATCCAGGCATACTTCCAGTATGACTCCAAAAAGACCGGCGGCGTTACGATTTCTCACTTGAGATTCGGCGATAAGCCCATAAAATCATCGTATTATATCACAAAAGCGGACTTTGTGGCTTGTCATAACCCGTCTTATATCTTAAAGGACTATAAGATAGTAAACGACGTAAAACCGGGCGGAAAATTCTTGCTCAACTGCCAGTGGACGCCCGAAGAACTTGAAAAACATCTTCCCGCAAGAGTAAAGAAGTATATTGCCGAAAACAATATCGAATTCTACACGGTTAACGCCATAGACAAGGCGCGCGAAATCGGAATGGGCAAGAGAACCAACACGATACTTCAGTCGGCGTTCTTCGCACTTGCAAATATCATGCCCATCGCCGAAGCGGTAGAATATATGAAGTATATGGCTAAGAAGTCGTATCTGAAAAAAGGCGAAGCAGTAGTTGAAATGAACTATAAGGCAATCGACGCGGGCGTAGAAGCGCTTGTTAAGATAGACGTTCCCGCTTCGTGGGCGAACCTCGAAGTTAAGGAAGAAAAGAAAGAAGTAGAAGGCAGCCGTCCGGAACTCGTTAAATTCGTAAAAGACATCGTGCTTCCCGTTGCGGCAATGCAGGGCGACTCGCTTCCGGTATCCGCATTCGAGGACATGGCTGACGGCTCGTTCCCGCAGGGCGCCGCGGCATACGAAAAGAGAGGCGTTGCGGTTGACGTTCCCGAATGGAACGCAGAAAACTGCATCCAGTGCAACCAGTGCGCATACGTTTGCCCGCACGCAACGATAAGACCGTTCGCGATGAGCGCGGAAGAAGCGGCAAAAGCGCCGGCAGCAACGAAATTTGCACCCAAGATGATAGGCAAGGGCTGCGAAGAATATAAATTCACGATGGCAATATCCCCGCTCGACTGTATGGGCTGCGGCGTATGCGTAGGCGTATGCCCGACAAAACCCGAAAAGAGAGCGCTCAAGATGGTTCCTCAGGAATCGCAGAGCGAACAGCAGGCGGTATTCGATTATGCCGTTGCGAACGTAACCAAGAAGGAAACGCCGTTTGCACCGACTTCCGTAAAGGGAAGCCAGTTCAACCAGCCGCTGCTTGAATTCTCGGGCTCGTGCGCAGGCTGTGCCGAAACATCTTACGCAAGACTCGTAACTCAGCTGTTCGGCGAGAGAATGTATATATCCAACGCAACGGGTTGTTCGTCAATCTGGGGCGGCTCGGCACCCTCCACGCCTTATACGGTAAACCGCGAAAGCGGCAAGGGTCCCGCTTGGGCAAACTCGCTGTTTGAAGATAACGCAGAGCACGGACTCGGCATTTACCTCGGCCAGAAGACCATAAGAGAAAAACTCATAGGCTACGTAAAAGAGCTCGGTGAAAAGGTAGAAGACGCTGAAAAGAAAGCGGTAATCGACGAATATCTTGCAACCGCCAATGACGGCGCAAAGAACGGCGAAGCAACCGATAAACTCGTTGCAATGCTCGAAAAATGCGGATGTGAAGACGGAAAGAAGATACTTGCCGAAAAAGAATACCTCAGCAAGAAATCCGTATGGATATTCGGCGGCGACGGCTGGGCATACGATATCGGCTTCGGCGGTCTCGACCACGTAATAGCGTCGGGCGAAGACGTAAATATCATGGTATTCGATACGGAAGTATATTCCAATACGGGCGGACAGGCGTCCAAGGCGTCGAATATCGGACAGGTTGCACAGTTTGCGGCGGCAGGTAAGTCGATAGGCAAGAAGAACCTCGCCGAAATCGCAATGTCTTACGGATACGTGTACGTAGCGCAGGTAGCAATGGGCGCCGATATGAACCAGACGATAAAGGCGCTTTGCGAAGCGGAAGCATATCACGGACCGTCGATAGTAATAGGATACGCACCCTGCGAAATGCACGGCGTAAAGGGCGGCATGACCAACTGCCAGAGCGAAATGAAGAGAGCCGTTGAGGCAGGTTACTGGCAGACGTTCAGATATAATCCCGCACTCAAGGCGGAGGGCAAGAATCCGCTCACGGTTGACTCCAAGGAGCCCACGGCGGACTATATCGAATTCATCACGAGCGAAACGCGTTACAGCAGACTTGCTCAGCAGTTCCCCGAAAGAGCGAAAGAGCTGTTTGCAAAAGCGGACGCCGCGGCGAAGGCAAAATACGATAGACTCATTAAACTCAGCAATCTTTATAACTGATAAAGAAAAAACGGAATACGGAAATTTTTCCGTATTCCGTTTTGTTCAAAAAGGAGAAAACTATGCAAAAGGCAAAATGGAGCCGTGTTGCGTATATGCCCGGCACAGGGCTTTATAACGAAAGAGAGCGCGTAACGGGAAACGACGAACATATCGCGCTTTCAAGAAGAGCCGCAACCGAGGGAATGGTGCTCTTAAAGAACGAAGATGATTTTCTGCCGCTTAAAAAAGGCGCGAAAATCGCACTTTTCGGCAAGGCGCAGGCGGACTACGTCAAAGGCGGCGGCGGAAGCGGGGATACCGTTTGCGCTTACGTAAGATCGCTTTTTTCGGGACTTGAAATCAAGGAACAAGAGGGCAAAGTCGAACTTTTCAAACCGCTTTCCGACTATTACTGCGGATACGTTGCGGAAGAATATAAAAAAGGCGCTGCCCCCGGCTTTGTAAAGGAACCGGAACTGCCTGAAAATCTGCTTTGTGAGGCCCGAAAATTCTGCGATACCGCGGTTATAACTGTCTGCCGCTTTTCGGGCGAGGAAAAAGACCGCACGGGAGAACCTTTCGACGGCGATTTCTATTTGAGCAAAGAGGAAACCGCAATGGTTGAAGCCGTAAAAAAGAGCTTTGAAAACGTTATAGTCGTTCTCAACGTCGGAGGTGTCGTCGATACGCTGTGGTTCAAGGACGAAAAGAGCGTAAAATCTGTGCTTCTTGCATGGCAGGGCGGCATGGAAGGCGGACTTGCCATGTCCGATATACTTGTCGGCGACGTGTGCCCTTCGGGAAGACTTGCGGATACGTTTGCCGTAAATTTCGACGCCTACCCGAGCTCGGAAAACTTCTTTGAGTCGGAAGACTACGTCGAATATACCGAGGATATATACGTAGGATACAGATATTTCGAAACGGTGCCCGATAAAAAAGAAAAAGTCGCGTATCCGTTCGGGTTCGGACTGTCATATACCGAATTTTGCACCGAAAACGCGGTATTTTCCGAAATTGACGGTAAAATCGAACTGTCCTGCGATATAAAGAATATAGGAAAGACCGCGGGCAAAGAAGTTTTGCAGGTTTATTGCTCGGCGCCTCAGGGAAAACTCGGAAAACCCTCGTCGGTGCTCGTCGGTTTTTGCAAAACAAATATTATCGAACCGGGAAAAAGCGAAAAAGTTAATATACAGATAGACCCGTACTACTTCTCGTCATACGACGATACCGGAAAAGTTAAAAAGTCCGCGTACGTTCTCGAAAAGGGTAAATATACCCTCTACGCCGGCTTTAACGTAAGAGACGTAAGAGAAAAATACGAATTTGAATTAAAGGAAGATAAAATTTTAGCCGAACTTTCGGAAAAGTGCGCGCCTCACGCCCTTCATAAGAGAATGCTTCAAGACGGAAGCTATGAGCCCGTAAAAGCGGACGAAAAATATATTCACCCCGCCTTTGACGAGAGCGTGATTCCGCTCGAATACGGAAATCCCGAGGAGTCGTCGAAATGGTATATGCCTTGGCGCGCATGGGGCGACGGCGGCCATCCGACTTTGCTTCGCGTTTACGAGGGCAAAATTACGCTCGAAGAGTTTGTCTCGGCGCTCGACGACGAGCAGAAAATACATCTTCTTTGCGGACAGCCCAACAGAGGAATAGGTATTACGTTCGGTATAGGCAATCTTGCGCTTTTCGGAATTCCGAATATAATGACCGCAGACGGACCCGCGGGACTGCGCGTAATGCCCGACTGCGGCATACATACGACGGCGTTCCCGTGCGCAACCCTTATGGCCTGCTCGTGGAACACCGACCTTGCAGGAAAGGTCGCGTCGGCAGGCGCTGACGAGGTGCTTGAAAACGGAGTCGGTATGTGGCTTACGCCCGCGATAAATATCCACCGCACGCCGCTTTGCGGCAGAAACTTCGAATATTATTCGGAGGACCCGTTCCTTGCGGGAAAAATGGCTTCCGCTGTCGTTTCGGGCATACAGTATAACGGTATTGCCTGCTCGCTCAAACACTTTGCGTGCAATAATAAGGAGACCAACAGAAAGGACTCCGACTCGATTCTGAGCGAGAGGGCGCTAAGGGAAATATATTTAAAGGCGTTTGAAATATGCGTAAAGGAAGCGCACCCGAAAACCGTGATGAGCTCATACAATATGATAAACGGCATAAGGGCGAGCACCAACAGGGAGCTTCTCACCGGTATATTGAGAGACGAGTGGGGCTTTGACGGGCTCGTAACGTCGGACTGGTGGACGCATGCGGCTCAATGGGAGGAAATCAACGCAGGAAACGACCTCAAAATGGCAAACGGCTCGCCGGAACTGACGCTAAAGGCGCTCAAAGAGGGAAAACTTCAAAGGGAAGCGCTCGAAGAATCGGTAAGACGCGTGCTGAAACTGATTCTGAGCATAAACTAATTAAATAAAAATGAATAATATACGGAGAAATCCGTATATTTTTTTTATTTTACGGAAAAAATAGCAAAAAACACAAAAAGCGGTGAAAAAATGATAGAAAACGCAAACGCCGAAGAATTGAAGAGCGAAATCGGGGAAATTTTCAAGGACTGCGGCGACCTCAATTCAAGAACCGTTTTTTCGGGAAACAAAAAGGTTTACGCCTTTAATTTCGGAAACTATTCGGGCAGGGACTATATTTCGGAAAATATAATAAAACCACTCACAATGTATAACGGAAAACTCGAAAAGGACGCGGATTTCTTGCGGTGCGTAAGCGCTTCGGAAGCAAAGGAAGTGTCGGGGGCTGCCGATATAAAAAGGAATTTGCTTTCGGGATTCTGCGTTATATTTGCGCAAAGCGGAAACGACGTTATATCGCTTGCGTTTTCCGCAAGAAACGAAGTGTCGAGATCTCCCGAAGAACCCGATAACGAAATCGTCGTGCGCGGCCCAAGAGAGGGCTTTGCCGAAAAGGCGGAGGATAACGTCGCGCTCATACGGAAGCGCATAAAAAGCGAAAAATTAAAGGTTCTGACGGTAAATGCGGGGAAATATACCGATACGGGTATAAAAATACTGTATCTCAAAGGCGTTGCCGACGAAAGACTCGTAAACGACGTAAAAAGCAGGATAGAAAATATGAAAATCCCGTCGGTCATGGACTCGGGATATATTGAACAGTACCTTGCAGGCGGGAAAAGCAAACTGTTTACAGAGATAGGCAACAGCGAAAAGCCAGATAAGGTCGCGTCGAAAATAACCGAGGGGAGAATTGCGATTCTGGTCGATTCAAGCCCCGTCGCACTCACCGTTCCGTACCTTTTCACAGAAAGTCTTCAGTCTGCGGAAGATTACCTCAAAACTCCGTATTACGCGACGTTTATAAGGATATTGAGGTTTATAAGCCTGCTTATTTCGCTGTATTTGCCCGCGTTTTACGTCGCGGTAATGGAACATCATAAAAACGCCGTGCCGGCAAAACTGTATCTTAAAATGACGGAATCGAGAGCCGACGTGCCTTTCGGTATATTCGGGGAAATGGTGGTAATACTTCTCATATTCGAGCTCATACGCGAGGTCGGAATAAGAATGCCCGGGGCTGTCGGCAGCGCCGTCAGCATAGTCGGAGGACTCATACTCGGAGACGCCGCGATATCGGCGGGCATTTCAAGCCCGCCGATAATCATGGTCGCCTCATTAACTGCGATATGCACGTTTATTCTGCCGACGTATATGAACAGCACGCTGCTGCTGCGGCTTGTGAACCTGTCGGCGGCCATGGCCTTCGGCACGCTCGGAATCGCATCGTCGCTTGCCGTGATACTGTCGGTGCTCTCATGCAAGACCTCGTTCGGAGTGCCGTATATGCTGCCGTTTGCGCCGGTTGATAAAGAGGGAGCGTACGATTCGCTTCTCGTTCTGCCCAAAAAGGCGATAAAACACTCCGAAAAGGAACTGAAATATTGAAAAATGAGAATAATTAAGATAACCGCACTTTTGTGCAGTATTATCACGTCTGTATTTTTTGCGTCGTGTACGTATTACGGCGAAAAAAGGGACGTCGCATTCGTCTACGCAATAGGAATCGGTGAAAAAGACGGAAAATTTGCGGCGTATTTTCTCAAATCCGCGGAGCAAAATAAAGAAACCGCTCAAAATACCGAAACAAACGCAAGAGAAAGCGTAAAAGATACGAAAACCGTGTATCTCGAATGCGAAAAAACGTACGGAAAAAACGCAGAAGAAGCGTTCGGGGAGTTTTACGAAAAATACGGCGACGTCTATATAAATTCCGCAAATATATATATTTTTTCAAAGGACGTAAGCGGAGAAACGATATACGGCTTCGGGAAATATCTCGTAAACTCAAATAAACTGCCGCTTAAAAGGGACGTTTTAATCTGCGAAGACGTAGAGGGATTTTTTCTGAACTGCGCAGGGAGCTTTGACGCAAAGGGCTTTGAAAAAGCGTGCGCGGAAGCGGAAGATAGCGGAAATATCGTGCATTTTCTGTCTGCATATCCGCAGAAAACGGATTCTTTTCCGAAGGAAGCGTATTTTTCCGACGGAAAGATAAAAATAAAAGGAAAAGATACGTAAGATAATGATAAAAAGCGTAAAAAACAAAAATCTGTTTCTTTCATATACCGTAATAACGTTTGTGTATATGTACTCCGGCGTCGTCGAAAAGTATCCCGACTATAACGGAAACGCAATGCTCACCTGCTTTTTCACCGCCGCATGCGCCGTAGTCTATTCTTTTACGGTGTCGAAATTCTTTTCGGCCGGTTTTGAGGAAAAAAACGGTAAGACGGCAGTAAGGGCGGTTCTTGCGGTATTTTGCGTTTTGTACGCCTCGTCGAACGTTTCTTTTTTCGCAAGGTCTTTAGGAGTTCTCGACGACTTCTACGCGTCGGATTTCTGCATGATTTTTGCGGCGGCTTTCGCGGTTTTCTGCGCCGTTTTTCTCGGAAAACGCGGCAAAACGGGGGTTTCCTCGTTCTGTACGCTGTCGGTAATACTCTTTGGAGCCTGGACGCTCTTCGGAATTTTCGCGTTTTTCACCGCAAAACAGGCCGTTTTTATATCTTCTCCGGTTGCTTTGCTTTCGGATACGGAGTTTTTCGGGATAGTAAAGGATATTTTGTACCTTAACGCCGACCTTGCCGTGCTTGCATACGTTTTAAGCAAAAACGAAAGCGCCGCAAGAAAGGAAACCCTGAAAGCCGCAATTCCCGCGGGCGCAGCCGCTTTCGCCTCGGTAAGCGGAATAAACGTTCTTAAAAATCTGCTTTTGTTCGGGGACAGACTGTCTGACGAGGCAATAAACCCCAACTTTACGGCAATAAGAATGATTCCGCTTTTTGACCTGCCCGAAACCTGCGTGATAGTAAACGCCTTTGCGTGCGTGATAAAAACGGCGGTTTTTGTATCGTGCGCGTTTTTCGCATTGAAAGATATAAAAGGGGAAAAATATAACGGCAAAACGACGCCGGTATTTCTTTTCGCCGCGGTTGTTGCATTGTTTTTTGCGCTTTTCAAAAGCGCTTACGTTGAATTTTTCGGGATTTTCGGCGCCGTATCGTGCGCCGCGCTCTGCTTTTTCCTGAAATATAAAAACGGATAGGCGCGCCGTATTGCGACAAATTTTGCAAAATGCGGATATTATAATAAAAATGAAAGGATATGATGAAATGAAAATGAAAACCTATTTTTCCCGCGGAAATCTCGTCGTGAAACTCGACGGCGAAATCGACCACCATTCCATAAAGGAATTCCGCGAGGAGCTCGACAAAATGATAGGGGAATCCCGACCGAAAACAATGATACTCGAGCTTTCCGGCATAGATTTTATGGATTCCTCGGGCCTGGGACTCGTTCTCGGAAGATACAGAAAACTCTCGGAAGCCGGCTCGAAAATGCTGATAAAAAATCCCACTCCCGAAGCCGAAAGAATACTTAAAATGGCGGGCGTGGACAAGCTTGTCAAAATAATAAAACAAAAAGACGCGTAAATTAAAGAAAAAAGGTGAGATTATGAAGAAAAACAGTACGAAAAGGGCCAATTATTTTTCCTGCACGTTCCCGGCAAAATCCGTGAACGAGGGCTTCGCAAGAGGGATTGCTTCGGCGTTCTGCACACAGCTCGACCCGACGCTTGAGGAACTCTGCGACGTTAAAACCGCAATTTCCGAGGCGGTTACAAACTGCATAGTGCACGCATATAAGAACGAGACCGGCGAAAAAAAGAAAAAGATTACGCTGAAAGGCGAATATGGGGGAAACTGCTTGAAAATCAGTATAAAGGACTCCGGCTGCGGAATAGAAGATATAAAAAAGGCGATGCAGCCGATGTATTCCGACGGCGGCGACGAGAGAAGCGGTATGGGCTTTTCCATCATGGAATGCTTTACCGATAAACTCACCGTCAAGTCGGAAAAAGGTAAGGGAACCACGGTTATTCTCAAAAAATACATAGGAAAAGTAAGCGAAGAATGACAAAGAGCGACGAAAACTCAAAACTGCTCGAAAGATACGCGAACGGCGATAAAAAGGCGGAAGAAGAGCTTGTAAAGCTCAACGCGCCGCTCGTTTACAGTATAGCGCAGAGGTTCGCACACCGCGGACAGGACCTCGACGACCTCGTTCAGATAGGAACGCTCGGTATTTTGAAAGCGGTAAGAGGTTATAAAAAAGAATACGGAACGGTCTTCTCCACTTACGCTTTTCCTCTGATAACAGGCGAAATAAAACGGTTTTTGCGCGACGACGGACTCATAAAAGTCAGCAGGGAAGCTAAAAGAAATAACGGAATTCTGATGAAGGCAAAGGAAAAGTTCGTTTCCGAGCACGGACGCGAGCCGCGTATATCGGAACTCTGCGAAATCTGCGGCATAAGCGAAGACGACGCGGTTTACGCAGTAAACGCCTGCGTGCCCTCGGTGTCGCTGCAGGAAAAAATAGGCGGCGGCGACGGAATGTCATACGAGGAGGCTTTTGCCGACTGCAATATCGCCGATATAACCGAAAAAATCGCCTTGAACGAGGCGCTCGGAAAGCTCGACGAAAAAGAAAGAAAAATTGTTTTTCTGAGATATTACAGGGGGCTCACCCAGGCAAATACCGCCGAAATTCTGGGCGTAAATCAGGTAAAAATATCGAGAAGCGAGAAAAAAATCGTCGAAAAACTCAAGAAAATGCTTGATAACAGCGCATAAAATATAATAGGCAAAAAAATATGGAAAAAATATCAAAAAAACCCAAAAAAGTACTTGACAATGAAGCGAAGATGTGATAATATAGAAGGGCTCCGCGAGAGAGAGAGTAAGAGCAGAAGCGCTGAAAAAAGGGGCCGAAAAAAGAAGGCGGAAAGACGCTGATTAAGAAAGCGGAAGGACGCCGGATAAGCCGGGCCGAAACGTGTCAGGAAAAAGGACGGGAAGCGATCTTGAAAAAAGATTGAAAAAAGTCCGAAAAAGATAAAAAAAGTACTTGACAAAGCGGAGTAAGAGTGATATACTATACAAGCTGCCGAAAAAAAGAAGGCAGCGGAACGGACCTTGAAAATTGAACAACGAAAGACGAGAAAACAAAGCAAGGGAAGTCGAAAGACAGACCAAAAGAACTCGTCAAATTCCTAAAGAGAAAGCACGTATAGAGATATATGTGCACCCAAGGAAACAAAAGTAAAAGAGCAGAACAAACCTAAGAAAACAACAGTACCAAGTACTGTAAAAATTTTTTTAGAGAGTTTGATCCTGG
>JAGDBE010000020.1 GCA_017959195.1 Clostridia bacterium
GAACGTCGCTCGGCTCCATGTCGCTGTTGATATAGTTTGAGAAGTACGGCGTGCCGTATTTGCTTGTCATTTCAAACAGGAGCTTGTTGTTTTCCGTCTCCGACCAGTCGAAGTCGCGCGTAATCGAATACGTAGGAATGGGATACTGGAAGCCGCGTCCGTTTGCGTCGCCCTCGATCATTATTTCGATAAACGCCTTGTTTATCATATCCATTTCGGCCTTGCAGTCGCCGTACGTGAAGTCCTGTTCCTTGCCGCCTACTATAGCTTTCTGGTCTGCAAGATCCTTCGGAACAGTCCAGTCGAGAGTGATGTTTGAAAACGGCGCCTGCGTTCCCCATCTTGAAGGCGTGTTAACGCCGTAGATGAAGGATTCGAGGCTCTTTTTAACCTGGTCGTAATTAAGATTGTCAGTTTTTACGAACGGAGCAAGATACGTGTCAAACGACGAGAACGCCTGAGCGCCCGCCCACTCGTTCTGCATGATTCCTAAGAAGTTTACCATCTGGTTGCAGAGAGTTGCGAGATGGCTTGCGGGGGAGGAAGTAATCTTTCCCGTTACTCCGCCGAGGCCCTCTTTTATGAGCTGCTTTAACGACCAGCCGGCACAGTAGCCCGTGAGCATCGAGAGGTCGTGAATGTGGAGATCCGCGTTTTTGTGCGCGTTTGAGATTTCGTCGTCGTATATTTCCGACAGCCAGTAGTTTGCCGTAATCGCGCCGGAGTTGCTTAAAATAAGACCGCCTACGGAATAGGTGACGGTGGAGTTTTCTTTAACTCTCCAGTCGGTCGCCTTTACGTAACGGTCTAAGTGCTCCTTGTTGTCGAGGATTGTGGACTTCATGTTGCGCAGTTTTTCTCTCTGGCGGCGGTAAAGGATGTACGCCTTTGCAATTTCGGCGTAGCCCGCCTGCACCAGAACCGTTTCAACGCTGTCCTGAATGTCTTCGACCTGAATAAGATTATTTTTGATTTTCGGCTCAAAATCAGCCGTAACTTTAAGCGCGAGGAAATCTATCACCTGCGGAACATAGTTCTTTTCGCAGGCTTCAAACGCGAGAGATATCGCCTGGGATATCTTTTCGAGATTAAAATCAACTATTTTTCCGTCTCTTTTTATGACTTGATACATTTATTTTTCCGCCTTTCTGCGCTGTTTTTTTATTAAACGCCTGTAAATATATGTTATCACACCGATTTTGATTTGTCAATAGGAAAAACACAATATTTTGATGTATTTTGTAAAAAAATATCTATATATTGTGTTTACACACCTCTGAGTGAGACACGTGGAAGGAAGGGCGAGACGGCTGCCCTGAAAGAGAGAAGTTCTTCTTCCGTAAAGGCGGAAAGCCCCTCTTGTATCGTGTTTCCGGAGTCCTTGAACGACTGAATGAAGTATTTGACGTCGCTCTGCAGCCATTTTCCTATTTCAATAAAGCTTTCGACCGAGTGGAATTCCTTTACGGCGGTGGTGCGGAATTCAAAATCGACGCCCGAATTTTTGAGTAAATCTATCGACTCGTTGATTTTTGAAAGGTCGACGCGCTCAAGCCCGCAGGTGGACGCATACTTGTCGGGTGAGTTTTTTATGTCCATGGCGACGTAGTCGAGGAGCCCCGACGATAAAAGGTCCTTTAATTTTTCGGGAAAACAGCCGTTTGTGTCGAGTTTTACGAGATAACCCATATCCTTTATTTTAATGATGAAATCCTTTATGTCGGGCTGAATGAGCGGCTCTCCGCCTGTAATGCATACGCCGTCGAGCAGCCCTTTTCTTTTTTCGAGGAAGTCGAAAAACTCGTTTTCATCGACTCTTTCGTTTTCGGGCTGTGTTACGAGCAGAGCGTTGTGGCAGAAAGGGCACCTTAAATTACAGCCGTAGGTAAAGACGGTGCAGGCGGTTTTTGAGGGATAATCGAGCAGTGTGAGTTTTTGATAAAACTGAATATTCATAATATTTCTCCCGAAAAAGTTTATATTTCTTTGCATTTTTATTTTAGCACTCAAGTATAGCCAAAATGTATTGAAATTGAAAATTATTGTAATTGTATATCAATAATGAGAATTATGCCGAAAAAAGTATTGAAAAGGAAACGGAAATGTGATATAATCAAACATACTTGTATATTAATATATGTAAAAACGCGATTTAAGAGGAGAAAATAAAATTGCTTGAAATAATATCTGACGCATACTCAAACGGCCTTTTCACGTCGGTAATCCCGCAGATGCAGGGAAGTTTTGCGACGGCGATGATGATAGCGGGCATATTTTTGTGCCTGCTTATAGGATACGTTCTGGGAAGCCTTAATTTTTCCCTTATAGTGTCGAAAAAAATGTACGGCGACGACGTGAGGGAACACGGCAGCAAAAATGCGGGAACAACCAATATGATGCGAACCTACGGCACAAAAGCGGCCGTTCTTACGATATTGGGAGATATACTCAAAGCTGTTGTCGCCGTTCTTATATGCAGTTTTCTCATGGGAGTAATGCACGGAGGATATGCATCTGCTGTCGGAGCGGTTGTGGGACACGTTTTCCCGGTATTTTACAAATTCCGCGGAGGAAAAGGCGTTGCTACGGCGGCAGCGGCAATCCTCGTGTTAAATCCGATTGCCTTTCTGGTCGTGATAGGCGTATTTCTTCTTACGGTGATATTCACAAGATATCTTTCTCTCGGCTCTGTGCTTGCGGCGGCGGTAGTTCCGCTTATTACGTTCTACACGTATTTTTCGGGAACGTCGGCGTATCCGGGAAGCGGATTTGCTTTCATTTGCTCGCTTGTAATTGCGATAATAGTCATTTTGAAGCACCACGAAAACCTCTGGAGGCTTGCACACGGATGCGAGACGAAATTCAAATTCAAAAAGAGCAAAAAGGTCGATAAAAACGACGAAAACGATAAAAATAACGACTGATTTTCAGTAAAAAACGGCGGTGATACAATGTCAAAATATATAGAAAAAGTTGAAAATACTGTTCTGCCCGTCATAGCGCTCAGGGGACTCGTTGTCTTCCCGAATATGCAGACGAGCTTTGAAATCAACAATAAAAAATCGGTAAAAGCCGTTCTTTCGGCGCCGATTTTCAATAACACGGTATTTCTGTGCGCTCTTGAAGAGTGGGAAAACTCCGATAACTTCAAGCTCTGCAAGACCGGCGTTACCGCAAAGGTAAAGCAGGCGTTAAAACTTCCCGACGGCAATTACAGAGTGCTCGTGGAGGGCAAACACAGGGCGGAATATACCGAACTTTACAACGACGAATACTTGAAGGCAAATCTTCTCGTAAAAAGCGTAATTATTACCGATAACGGCGGCGTAAAAGGCGACGCGCTCAGACTGGAAGCGATTAACACCTTCGAAAACCACATAAAAATGCTTCCCAAAATGTCTCCCGAAATACTCGTTTCGGTTCAGGCTATAAAGGACCCGGGCATGCTTGCCGATTTTATCGCGTCAAACGTGCTTTTCGACTACGTTGACAAGCAGAAGATTCTCGAAATAACCGACCCGTTCAAACGGCTCGAAAACCTCATAATAATTCTCAAAAACGAGAGTAAAATTCTCGAAATAAAGAGCGAACTCCATTCAAAAGTACGCGAGAGAATTGAGGAAAACCAGAGAGAATATTTTCTCAAAGAGCAGTTAAAAGTAATAAAGGACGAACTCGGCGACGCAAGCGCCGAAAAAGAGGATGACGAATACTTTACAAAGATAAAGGAATCCGCATTTCCCGAAGAAGTAAAGGAAAAACTGCTCAAAGACTACGACCGCATGACGAAAATGCCGTTCGGCTCGTCGGAAAACTCGGTGCTCAAAAGCTATCTCGACACCGTGCTCGACTATCCCGCAGGCATAAAGACCAAAGACGTATTTTCGGTTGAAAAGGCGAGAAAAATCCTCGACGCCGACCACGACGGACTCAAAAAAATCAAAGACAGAATTCTCGAATATATCGCGGTAAAACAGCTCGCGCCCGACCTTAAAGGTCAGATACTCTGCCTTGTCGGACCTCCCGGCGTCGGCAAATCGTCGGTTGCGAAATCCGTCGCAAGGGCGCTCGGAAGAAAATTCGTGCGCGTTTCCCTCGGCGGAATACGCGACGAAGCAGATATAAGAGGCCACAGAAAGACATACGTCGGAGCAATGCCCGGACGCATTATCGCGGCGGTTATTCAGGCAAAATCGGAAAACCCGGTCGTTCTTCTTGACGAGATAGACAAACTTTCTGCAAGCGTTCAGGGAGACCCTGCGGCGGCGCTTCTTGAAGTACTCGATACCGACCAGAACAACGCTTTTCGTGATCACTATATGGAAATCCCGACGGACTTGTCCGACTGCATTTTCATTGCGACGGCAAATACGTCCGAAACCATTCCGCACGCGCTGTACGACAGAATGGAAATAATAAATCTTCCGTCATACACGACAAACGAAAAGATTTCCATATTCAATAATCATCTGCTCCCGAAACAGATGAAAAAGCACGGCCTTAAAAAGAGAAATATAAAGATAGACGAGCCGGCTGTAAGGGAGATAATCGAGTATTATACAAAAGAGTCGGGCGTAAGAACGCTTGAACGCAGAACGGCGGATATCTGCAGAAAAGTAGCAATGATGATAGCCGAAAAAGGCGTAAAGAGCGTTAAGATAACTCATGATAACGTAAGCGAATTGCTCGGACCGAGAAAGGTTAAACCCGATTCCATGCTTGCAAGCGACACCGTAGGCGTCGTAAACGGACTTGCCTGGACGGAACTCGGCGGAGAAATGCTTCAGGTCGAGGCGCAGAGCTTTGACGGCACCGGCAAACTCGAACTTACGGGCAAACTCGGCGACGTTATGAAGGAATCGGCTCAGGCAGCGCTCAGCTATATAAGAAAACACGCCGAAAAACTCGGAATAGATAAGGATTTCTATAAAACCAAGGACATACATATACACGTTCCCGAAGGAGCGGTTCCGAAGGACGGACCGTCGGCGGGCGTTACCATGATAAGCGCGCTCGTATCGGAACTTTCGGGAGTTCCCGTAAGGTGCGACATCGCAATGACGGGTGAGATAACGCTCACGGGCAGAGTTCTGCCGATAGGCGGACTTCCCGAAAAATCAATGGCGGCATACAGAAACGGAATAAGGACGATAATTATACCGGGCGAAAACGTTTCCGATCTTGAAGAAGTGGATTCCGTCATCAAGGAAAAGGTTGCGTTTATTCCCGTCAATTCAGTGTCCGAAGTCTTGGAACTTGCGCTGGTTAAGCCTGAGAAGGCGGAAAACTTTGATAATAAGGAAATTGATATTGATATACCGGTTTCCGAAAACGGATTTTCAGTTTCAAAGGAAAACGTGTATCTGAAACGGAGGTAAAAAGTGAACGCAAACGGTATGCCGAACGTCAATCTGAATAAGGTAAACCTCGTTCTTACGGCAGGTCTGCCGTCTCAGCTTCCGGGAATACTCAGAACGAATATGCCGAGAATCGCAATGTGCGGCAGGTCAAACGTCGGAAAGTCGTCGCTCATAAATAAGCTTCTTTCAAGAAAAAGCCTTGCAAGAGTGAGCGCCGAGCCGGGAAAAACCATAACCGTCAACTGCTATGACGTGGACGGCAAAATGTACCTCGTCGACCTGCCCGGATACGGATACGCAAAAAGGTCGTTTGACGAAAGAAATAAATGGAAAAAACTCGTCGATAAGTACTTTTCGCTTGACGGACCGGGACTGTATCTGCAGCTCGTGGACTTGAAAGTCGGTCTTACGAAAGACGATAAGGATATGATATCTTTTCTTGACGAGTCGGGACTTC
>JAGDBE010000203.1 GCA_017959195.1 Clostridia bacterium
ACACGACTACCACATGACGCTTGCGCTTGCAATGGGCGCGGACTTCATGATGCTGGGCAGATATTTTGCAAGATTCGACGAAAGCCCGTCTTCAAAGCTCAACATCAACGGCACATACGTCAAGGAGTACTGGGGCGAGGGCTCCAACCGTGCGAGAAACTGGCAGAGATACGACCTCGGCGGCAAGAGCGGTCTTTCCTTTGAGGAAGGCGTCGACTCATACGTTACCTACGCCGGCAACCTCCACGACAACGTGGCAAAAAGTCTCTACAAGGTTAAGAGCACCATGTGCAACTGCGGCGTTATCGACATTCCCTCATTACAGAAAAATGCGAAAATCACGCTCGTTTCCGCAACGAGCATTGTCGAGGGCGGTTATCACGACGTTATGCTCAAGACGACGAGCAACAAGTAATTCGAAAACGGTATTTACGGCTGTATGGTTTCATACAGCCGTTTTTTTATACATTTTGTAAACAAAAATAAATATTATGGTAAATTCTCTTCAAAACCGTTTTGTTTTTCTGACGTTTATGATAAAATAATGATTTGTAAAATATTTTCACAGGTGATATTTATTATGATAAGAAACGATTTAAGGAACATTGCCATCGTCGCCCACGTCGACCACGGAAAAACGACGCTCGTCGACGAAATGCTCAAGCAGAGCGGCACGTTCAGAGAAAATCAGGTCGTTGCCGAAAGAGTCATGGACAACAACGACATCGAAAGAGAGCGCGGAATCACGATTCTTGCGAAAAACACGTCTCTCATCTACAAAGGCATAAAAATCAACGTTGTAGACACTCCCGGACATGCCGATTTCGGCGGAGAGGTCGAGAGAATTCTCAAAATGGTTGACGGCGTTTTACTTCTTGTCGACGCATTCGAGGGCACCATGCCGCAGACGAGATTCGTGCTGCAGAAGGCGCTTGAGCTCGGACACAAGGTTGTGGTCGTCGTAAACAAGATTGACCGTCCCGGCGCGAGGGTAAACGAGGTGGTTGACGAGGTACTCGAACTTCTCATTTCCCTTGACGCGACTGACGAACAGCTCGACAGCCCCGTTGTTTTCTGCTCCGGCAGAAACGGCACGGCGTCGTTATCCCCCGAAGGCACGGAGACCAATCTCGAAGCGCTCTTTGAGACTATTATAAGCCACATTCCCGCGCCCGACGTCGACGTTGAAGGACCTTCACAGATGCTTGTTTCGTCGATCGACTACGACAACTACGTCGGAAGAATTGCGACGGGCAAAATTGAACGCGGAACTCTTAAGAAAAATCAGGACGTTATAATCTGCGACCACCACGGTCTGCACGAGCCTTACCGCGCTAAGGTCGTCAACATGTTCACGATAGACGGTCTCGGAAAGGACAGCGTTGAAAGCGCCGACGCGGGCGAAATCGTCTGCATTTCCGGCATTGAAAACATCACAATAGGCGACACGGTATGCGACGTTGACTGTGTTGAGCCGCTTCCGTTCGTAAAGATTTCGGAGCCGACGCTTGAGATGACGTTTTCGGTTAACGATTCCCCGTTTGCGGGCACGGAAGGCAAATTCTGCACGTCGAGGCATCTGCGCGACCGTCTTTACAGAGAGCTTTTGAAAGACGTATCCTTAAAAGTTGAGGACGGCACGTCGAGCGACAACTTCAGGGTTATGGGCAGGGGCGAAATGCACCTTTCAATTCTCATTGAGACGATGAGGCGTGAGGGTTACGAATTCCAGGTAAGCGCACCGCGTGTGCTCTACAAGGAAATCGACGGCGTAAAGAGCGAGCCGCTCGAAGAAGTTACCTGCGAGGTTCCGCAGGAATACGTCGGTTCGGTCATAGAAAAGCTCGGCGCGAGAAAAGGCGAAATGAAGGACATGACGCCGCGCGGCGACAGAATGAATCTCATATTTGAAATCCCGACGCGCGGTCTTTTCGGTTACAGAAACGAGTTTCTCACCGACACGCGCGGTGAAGGCATCATAAATTCCCTCTTTATCGGATACACGCCGTACAAGGGTGAAATCCCCAAGCGCACCACGGGTTCGCTTATCGCCTACGAGACAGGCAAGACGACCACCTACGGCATATTCAACGCCCAGGAGCGCGGCACGATGTTCGTCGTTCCGTCCCAGGACATCTACGAGGGACAGATTGTGGGAGAATCCCCCAAAACCGACGACATTTGCGTAAACGTTTGCAAAAAGAAGCACCTTACCGCCATAAGAAGCGCGGGTGCGGACGAAGCGCTGCGTCTCGTAACTCCCGTAATATTCAGTCTTGAAGAAGCGATAGAATACATCAACAACGACGAGCTTATAGAGGTTACGCCGAAGTCGATAAGGTTAAGAAAAGCCGTACTTTCAAACGTTCAGCGTCTGAAAGACGCGGCAAAGCTCAAAAATCAGGGTTAAATCCCGTAAAAAATGAAGGCAGATACCGAAATTACGGTATCTGCCCTTTTTTTATATATTTTTCAAAGTTTCATCATTCTATAGCCTATTCCGATATGCGTCTGAATCAATACCTGCGGGTTATCGTCGAGTTTTTTTCTGAGAGTCGCCATAAAAACGCGCAGCGACGCCTCGCTGTTTTCGGAAGCGCTGCCCCAGACGTTCTGAATGATATATTTATGCGTAAGCACCTTACCTGCGTTTCTTGCAAGCAGGCACAGCAGTTTATATTCTATCGGCGTTAAATGAAGTTCGTTTTCGTTCAGATAAACGCATCCCGAAATGTAGTCGATGCGGAGTCTTTCGTTTACGAACTCCGTTACGGGTATATTTTCCGTCTTCATAAGCCTTCTCTGAATTACTCTGAGCCTTGCAAGAAGTTCTTCCACGGAAAAAGGCTTCGTCAGGTAGTCGTCCGCACCTTTATCCAGCGCGGTAATCTTATCCTGGTCCTCGCTTCTGGCGCTGACTATTATTATGGGAACGTCGCTCCACGTTCTTATATGCTCGATCACGTCAACTCCGTCAATATCCGGAAGTCCGAGATCCAGAATTATTATATCCGGCTTATGCGACGCGCTGAGCATTATCGCTTCGTTGCCCTTTCCCGCCGTGATATACCTGTAATCGTTCATTTTAAGAGTGGTCGTTATAAGGTTTCTGATAGGTTTATCGTCTTCCACTACCAGAACAAGATATTCATTCATTTATTTCAACATCTCCTATCGGCAGCGTAAAGCTTACAACCGTGCCGGCCGGCTCGTTATCCCGTATGCTTATCGTTCCGCCGTGCGAATCTATAATCGACTTACACAGAGTAAGTCCCAGCCCCAAACTTCTGCGGCTGTCGGAAGAACGGCTTCCTCCGGTATAGAACATATCGAACACCTTTTCTTTTTCGTTCTGCGGGATTCCCGTTCCGCTGTCCGCGACCGATATTACAGCCATACCGTTTTCTTTTCCGACGCAGATTTTTATCGCGGTATCGTCCTCGGTATATTTTATCGAGTTATCAAGAAGGTTTACTATCACCTGCACGATAAGGTTTGCGTCCGCGTTGACGGGTATGATTTCGTCGTGCGTTTCGACGGTTATAATCCGTTTCGGGTGCGTTCTCTCTATATGTTTCACCGCTTCGCTCACAATATCGTCGAGTATCTCGACGGAGCGGTTAAGCTGTATTTTTCCGTCTTCTATTCTTGTGGCGTAAAGCAAATTCTCCACAAGCCCGATTAGCCACATCGATTCTGTGTAGATATCGGAATAAATCTGCTGTCTTGCGTCTTCGTCAAGCGTTTTGCTGTTGGATATCAGATTGCTTGCGTTTCCGGATATCGAAGTCAGCGGGGTTCTGAGGTCGTGGGAAATCGAGCGCAGCATATTCGCCCTCAGCCGTTCGTTCTGCGCCAAAAGCGCCGCTTCCTCTTTTTCCTTTGCGTTTTGCTCGGCAATCGAAATATTGCGTTTCAGTTTATTTGCAAGAGAACCCGCGATAAACGCCGTTATGAACATCGTTACGTACGTTACGGGATAGCCCGCCCCGTGCGCCGACAGGGAAAATTCGGGATAGGTGAAAAAATAGTTGAAAAGTACAACTCCGATTACCGACGAAATAAGGCAATACTGCATTTTAGAGGTAAAAATGGATATTACCAGTACGGCGATTATGTAAAGCATTATTATATCGCTGTCGGTTAGTCTGAACGTCTTGAAAACGTATCCCGCAAGCGTTGCGCCCGCCAATATCGAAAGGCTTATTCCCATATCCTTAAGCACGGAATAAATACCTCTCTTTTTTTCTTCTTTTTCCGCCATTTTACTCACCCCGCCGTTATTATAGCACATATTCCTTTACAAATTCAACACGCTTCCGCTTTAAGAGACTGCAAAAAGCGGTTTTTTGCTTGGGAATTATCCGTCGTCTTCCAGACGACGAAAGCAAAATGATTTTCGTTCTCTCTGGCAATCGGCAGGCCGGTACGCTCCGATATTACGGCGGAGTTTACAAGTTCTTTTCTTACGTATGAAAATTCTTTATTTTCCGGCTCGCTTCCGGTGACGGCAAAATCTATTCCGCCTTTTTCAAGTTCTTTATACAGCGTTTCCTTTTCCGCGCTCGTCAGCGATATTTCGACAAGCGGATATTTTGCCGCGAGCACGTTTATTTCCTTTTCCAGAACCGCTTCAATTCCCGGATATTCAAGTCCGATGCGGAGCGTCTCTCTTTCAGAGCCGCTTTTATTCAGAATACCGTCGATTTTTTTCGCCGCGTAAAAGCCGTACAAAAATATTCCCGCGACAGACCAGCC
>JAGDBE010000204.1 GCA_017959195.1 Clostridia bacterium
CTTTATGCTCTGTACGTCGTATGCGAGGTCCTCGGCAGTTATTCTCGACTTTATGTCTTCGACCTTCATGCCGAATTCCTTCGACATTTCCTCGTACTTATCCTCAACTTCCTTATCGCTTGCTTCAATCTTTTCGAGCTTTACGATTTCGTCGAGTGCGAGCTGCTTCTTTACGTTAATAAGCGCCATATCGGCGTATCTTGCCCTTATATCCTCAAGCTTCATGCCCGTATATTTCATGAGCACGTCAAGACTTAAGCCCTGGCTTCTGAGCTGATAATCGTACTCTCTGAGCAAATTATCCTTTTCTTTTTCTATCAGCACGTCGGGGATATCGGCTTTTACGTTATCGGTAAGTTTTTTCGTGAGTTCTTCGGCAAATCTTACCTCAGCTTCCGCATCGTGTCTTTGTTGTATTTTAGCCTTTATATCTTTTTTATATTCATCGAGCGTATCAAATTCCGACGCGTCTTTTGCGAATTCGTCGTCGAGCTCGGGGAGTTCTTCAAATTCTATTCCGTTGAGTTTGCACTTGAATACGGCTTCCTTGCCCGCAAGTTCGGGAGCATGATATTCCTTCGGGAAAGTTACGTTTACGTCGAACGCGTCGCCAATATTCTTTCCTATAATCTGGTCTTCAAAGCCGGGAATGAAGGTATTAGAGCCGAGTTTAAGCTTATGGCCTTCGGCCTTTCCGCCGTCAAACGCTTTGCCGTCGCAGAAGCCCTCGTAGTCTATATCGACGGTATCGTCCTTTGCAGCCGCCCTGTCGGTTACCTTAACGGTTCTCGCGTAGCGTGCGCGGGTTCTTTCGAGTTCCTCGTCGAGCTCGCTTTTATCGGCCTTTACGACTACCTTTTCAACTTCGAGTTCCTTATATTTTTCAACTTTTACGTCGGGGTATCTGACAAACGCTATTTTAACGTCGATTCCGTCTTCCGCTTCAAAATCCACGTCGTCGACTTCGGGCGTTCCCGCGATTTTATAGGGCGTTTCCTTTACGGCGGAGCTTATTTCCTCCGGAAGAAGCTCGTTTATCGCGTCTTCGTAGAATACTTCCTTGCCGTAAAACTTTTCAATGAGTCCCCTCGTTGCTTTTCCTTTTCTGAAGCCGGGAATCGAAATGTTTTTCTGTGTTTTTCTGAAAACCTTATTTACCGCGTTTTCAAATTCCTCTTTCGAGATTACGAGGTTCATTTCCACCTTATTCGCGGCGGTTTCCTTAAAGTCTTTCAAGCTCATTGAATTTTCTTCCTTTCAAATATCGGATTGCTATATATAATATAAAACATACTATTATATTTTAACTTATTTTCAAAAAATGTCAAGTCTTTTCGGGAAAATCGTCATTATCCGCAAAAAAGCGCGCCGTCTTTTTCAAAAATGGTTGATTTTGGTCAATACTCTTCCTTTAACGAGCGGCAGAACAGTTTATTCAGCATTTCTTCGGGTTTCGCGCCGCAATAAAGCAGTTCGTACACGGCTTTGCATATCGGAACGTCCACGCCCGCGTTTTCCGCAAGTTTCACGACTGCCGGCACGGTAAAGTAACCTTCCGCAAGGCGGTCGAATTTCTTTCCCTTTACGAAGTCCTCGCCGTACTGTCTGTTATGGCTGTATTCTGAGAACACCGTCGCCTGATAGTCGCCCAGGTGGCAGAGTCCGTATGCGGAAAGTTCGTTTCCTCCGCACGCCTTTATGAGTCTTGCGATTTCCCTCGTGCCTCTCGACATAAGAGCGCCTTTGAGCGACGTAAGCCCCATTCCGTCGAGCATGCCCGCCGCAATTCCTATGACGTTTTTAGTCGCGGCGCCTATCTCGTTTCCTATCATATCGGTTCCGTAATAAAACCTGATTATATCGCCCGAAAACTCGTTCACGAGTTTTCTTTTCAGTTCGTCGTCTTTACTGTCTATTACCATGCAGTTGGGGATTCCGCCGTAAAATTCCTCGACGTGTCCCGGACCTACCCACACGGCGACCTTTATATTTTTGTCCCCGAGCTCCTCTTCAACCACCGTCGAAAGCCGTTTCGAAGTGCTGCCCTCAAGGCCTTTCATGCAGAGAATTATCGGTTTGCCGTCAATATCGCACTCCTTTAATTCCAGGCACAGATCACGCAGCCCCTGCGAGTTTATGGAAATTACAACGGCGTCGGCTTTTACCGCCTCGTTTA
>JAGDBE010000205.1 GCA_017959195.1 Clostridia bacterium
CTTGAAACCGACGGCTGTAATATGCAAGACGGTAAAGGGCAAGGGCGTATCATATATGGAAAACCAGTGCGGCTGGCACGGAAAAGCGCCGAATGCAGAGCAGTACGAACAGGCAATGAAAGAGCTTGAAGCAGCGGAAATCGCTGAAAAAGCTAACGTTTAAGAAGGGCGGGTGTAATAAATGTCTGAGAAAATAGCAACAAGAGAAGCTTACGGTAAAGCACTCGCGGAATTCGGAAAAGATTATGATTTCGTAGTTCTCGACGCCGACCTTGCGGAAGCGACCAAAACGGGAATTTTCAAAAAAGAGTTTCCTTCGAGATTTTTCGATTGCGGAATAGCGGAAGGAAATATGATGTCTGTTGCGGCAGGTATTGCGACGACGGGAAAGATAGTTTTCGCAAGTTCGTTTGCAATGTTCGCATCCGGCAGAGCTTTTGAACAGGTAAGAAACAGCATAGGTTATCCTCATCTCAACGTGAAAATAGGCGCAACCCACGCCGGTATTTCCGTAGGAGAAGACGGAGCGACCCACCAGTGCAACGAAGATATCGCGCTCATGCGCTCAATTCCCGGAATGGTAATACTTAACCCTGCCGACGCGGTTGAAGCAAGAGCGGTAGTTAAAGCGGCTATAGAATACAAGGGCCCCGTATATATGAGATTCGGCAGACTTGCCGTTGAAACGATGTTCGACAAGGACACCTTCAAGTTTGAAATAGGCAAGGGACAGGTTATGTCCGAAGGTACAGACGTAACGATTATCGCAACTGGACTTGCAACGTCGATATCCGTTGAAGCAGTAAAACTTCTTTCGGAGCAGGGAATAAGCGCAAGACTTGTCAATATGGCGTCGATAAAGCCTATAGATAAGGACCTCGTGCTTGAAAGCGCGGCAAAAACGGGAGCAATTCTGACGGTTGAAGAACACAACGTCATAGGCGGTCTCGGAAGCGCGGTTTGCGAAACGGTTTGCGAAGCGTGCCCCGTACCGGTGGTTCGCCACGGTATTGCGGACGTATTCGGAAAATCCGGCAAAGCGACGGACCTTCTCGTTGAATTCGGACTCTGTCCGGAAGTTATAGCCGAAAAGGCAAAAGCGGCAATAGCACTTAAAAAATAATAAATTAATATAAGAAAAGGAATGACAGGACAATGAAAGTATTGGTTATCAACGCCGGAAGCTCTTCGATAAAGTATCAGCTTATCGATATGACCGACGAAACGCTTCTCGCCAAAGGTCAGTGCGACAGAATAGGCATTGACGGCGGTAATTTTAAGCAGAAAAACAATAAGGGCGACGAATATAAAATAAATATTCAGATTGCAAACCATGAGGAAGGAATAAAACTCATCGTTGACGCGCTGACAAGCAAGGAGCACGGAGTTATTTCTTCCATGAGCGAAATCAACGCCGTAGGACACAGAGTAGTGCACGGCGGAGAAAAGTTCTCGGGAGCCGTTCTTATTGACGACGATACGGTAAACGCAATAAAGGAATGCTCAGATCTGAGCCCTCTGCACAACCCGGCAAACCTTACCGGTATAAAGGCTTGCGAGGAAATTATGAGCGGCGTTCCGCAGGTTGCCGTTTTTGATACAGGCTTTCATCAGACTATGCCCGATTACGCATATCTTTATCCTATTCCTTATGAATATTATGAAAAATATAAAATCCGCCGTTACGGCTTCCACGGAACGTCTCACAGATACGTTACCATGAGAGCGGCAGATATGCTCGGCAAAAAAGCGGAAGATATCAACATCGTAACCTGCCACCTCGGCAACGGCTCGTCGATAACAGCCGTAAAGGGCGGCAAATCGTTCGATACGTCAATGGGCGTTACACCTCTTGACGGCATTATGATGGGTACGAGATCCGGTTCGATTGACCCTGCGATTATTCCTTACCTTATGGAAAAAGAAGGACTTACGGCAAAGGAAATCGACGTATTACTCAATAAGAAATCCGGTATGCTCGGCGTTTCCGGCGGAGTAACCAGCGACAACAGAGACATCGAAGACGGCGCAAAAGCGGGAAATAAGCGCTATCAGCTTATCGAGAGCATGCTCTGCCACCAGATTACGAAGTATATCGGCGCGTATGCCGCAGCAATGGGCGGAATTGACGCCATAGTGTTCACGGGCGGTATCGGAGAGAACAACCCGCAGTACAGAACGAGAGTTGCCGATAAACTCGGATTCTTAGGCGTTAAAATCGACGAGGAGACCAATAAAAAGGCGTTCAGAACGTCGGTTGAATATGATATTTCAACTCCCGACGCAAAGGTAAGAATGCTTGTCATCCCGACAAACGAAGAACTCATGATAGCAAGAGACACATATGAACTCGTAAATAAATAATAAGATAAAAAG
>JAGDBE010000021.1 GCA_017959195.1 Clostridia bacterium
AAGACCGTCCGTGTCCAAAATACTAAGCATTGTCGACTCGTCGGCTATTTCTTTACACGGAGAATCGCTCAGATAATCGGCAACGACCGTATAGATCCCCATGTTTTTTGACGTTTCAACTAATTTTCTGTGAACGTCCTGACCTGCCAAAACAAGTATCTTCTTTCCTGACAAATTTTCCATTCTTCAAAAACCTCTCTATTTTTTTCAACGCTTAATCAACGTGTATTGTCTTCCAGTCACTCATTAGCAGCTTACTGCCGTTTTTTTCGTTGTTCCAACGATCCGGAGCTATCACAGTTTTTTGCTCGTTGCGGCAGAGATACTGCGCCCACCAGCAAAACGTACTCGTTGACATTATGAAATGTTTGCAGGAATACATCATTCTGATCTTTTCCCAGATCTCATCGGTGCCGTCTTCAAAGTAAACGCTTCCGGGAAACTCAAAATTCTCTCGCACCCACGCAACGTCGTTTGAAAAGACGATAAACACAGCGTCCGGGCGCAGTTCTTTCATTTTTTCAAGAGCCGCTTTATAATATTTTTCATCGCAGACCGAACGTGCCTTAGTCTCTTCTTCATCGTCGGCAATATCGTTCCAGACGCGGAAAGAAACGCAAACCGATTCACGGTTGTTTATTATATCGTAAAGTTCGCGGTTTTTCTCTTTCGGCGGATATATCGGAGTAAATTCTTTGTAGAGCACATCGCGCATATCGTCAAAATATGCGGGATCCTCAAAATAACCCTTGATAAATATATCGTCGCCGCAACATTTGCGCGGTTGTATACGATACTGATCGTCACGGTAGATTCCGTGTTTTTGCATCGACGCCTGCCAAAGATTTGCGAAGAGCGGCATACCTGTCTTTTTTGAGAGCGTTCTCGCCTTACCGTAATCACGGCGCCTTTTGTTGTCCTTTGCCGAACCGTATTTCGCCAACGTGTCACCGGTTTCGATCAATTCGGTAAAAGGCATAACGTTAAAACTTTTCAACTGGTTCGAGTAATCGGAAAAACCTGTTTTCTTTCTCCACCTGTCCACGTGGAAAAAGTCGATGGTTATCGGCATATCGCCGTTCAGTATCGAAAGTTTTTTCGCAAAAGCATACTGAAAAAACTGATTGCCGCAACGGCCGTTCATATCTATGTAAATCATACTTTGATTTCCTTACTCAATGTAATAAAACGTTCAAGCGATCAAGGCTGTACTGCATTTTGCCGCCTCTGTAAGTTGCGTACGAACCGTTATTCCATGCTTTTTTCAAAATTTTCAATCTTTCGGATTTTTTGAGTGAATCCAAAGACAAAATATTCTGATAAAATTCTATCGCATACAAAAATCCGGCTTTAAGTTTCTCGTTTGTGTCGGGCAAACCTTCTTTCAGTTCAACCAAACACGCACCGAACAAGTTGGTATCAAAAAACCATTTATTTATCGGACTTTTGACACATTTTAACAGCTTATTCAGTCTTCCGAAACGACCGCTGCCTTTCTTTTTCCTTGCCGTGCCGGAATCGTTATTGCTGTGCTGCCTGTATCTCACGAGTTCGCGATCTATCGCAACGCATTTTCCGAAAAACGGAGCGTTCCAGGCGAGCCACATATCCCAAGCGCACTTTTCGTTTACGTTACTGCAACTTTGAATAAGTTTTTTCGTAAAAGCCATCGTGCAACCCGAAACGACAAATCTTTTCAATATTTTTTTGTTGTATCCGTCCTGATTTTTTATCTCGTCATACGAAACGCCGAGGTTTTTCCAAAGCGGAAACGTTACGGTATCATCGTCGAAAAACACTGTTGCATTCGAAAATGCCATACATACTTCGGGATCTGAAAACTTTTCTATCAAAGTCTTAAATCTGTCGGGATACGCAATATCGTCGGGATCGGCAACGATTATAACGTCGCCGGTACAGCATTCCGAATAACACTTTACAGCATTCTTTCGGTTGCCGAGATTATGCTCGTTTCGAACTATCTTCCAACCGTCAAAACCGCTGTTTTCCAATATACTTTGCGCCTTCGAAACGGTGTCGTCGGTCGACACGTCGTCGCATATAACAAGTTCGTCGATATATTCTTTTTGGCAAAGAACGCTTTGCAGCGCTTCTTCAATGTACTTTGCCATATTGTAGGTTATCATTCCGACGGAAACTTTCATATTTCCTCCCCTAACGGAAATTTATCGTTTTGCGATTTATTTTTTCTCTAAAATCTTTCTTTTTTCTTCACCCGAAAGATTTTTTGTATCAATGTACTTATCCTTGTTCTTTTCAATATACTCATCGACGGTTTCAATAACTCTTGCAGGTACGCCGACCGCAACGCTGTTGTCGGGAATATCCTTCGTAACGACCGCGCCGCAACCGATAATGACGTTGTTTCCTATCGTGACGCCCGGCATAATGATCGAGTTCACACCGACGTGAACGTTGTTTCCGATCACGATCGGCATGAAAATATCGGCATTGTTGTATTCTTCTTTCAAATCACGAACCACCCAAAGTCCGCCATCGTGCGTAACAAGGCGCACGTTTTCGGTCAACCGCACGTGGTCGCCGATCGTTATCATATACGGCTCGCTTCCGAACTGTACGTTACTTGCAATAGAGCAATGCTCGCCGATTTTCACGCCCAAACTTCTGAGGTACGCGACAGGTTTTCTTGCCATTTTGTATTTGTGGATCCAAACGCCTAACAAACCCATATTTTCGTTACCTCCCGTGTTTTCCAATGCCGAGTTTCGACAAAATTCTTTGTTTTTCCCAGCGTGTTATCATTTTCTTATCTTCCTTGGGCAATTTTTTTCTCAATGCGATGACCTGCGGGAACGGAGTGTTGAAAATTTTCATTTTCCACTGCTCGTAAACGCGTTTTTGCAGCTTTTCCTGATCGAAAAATCCGCTTTCCGAGTTCGCCTTCAAAATTTTTTGCAGTATCTTCCAGTACGCGAACGGTTCGACCTCGCGCGAACGGAAATCTTTCTTCAAAATCGCCGTTTCGTCGTCACCCAGCGACATTTTCATCGCGTCAAACTGCTCTTTCATGACTATCCAGTCGTATTCGCTGACGTCCTTGGTGCGAAGCCGCTGTGATGCCTGACTGCTGTGTACGCGGTAGTTAAGCAACCGCTCGCAAAGGTTTGTGCAACGCCCTGTTTGACTTAACTGCACCCACATTTTGTAGTCCTCTCCCTTACGAAGCCGCTCGTCGTAACGGATACCGTGTTCGGTCATGGTCGAACGCCGAAGCATAACGCTGGGGTTAAGAATTGTCGGCGCGTTACCGAAGAGCAGACAGGCGCGGTAATACTCGTTAT
>JAGDBE010000206.1 GCA_017959195.1 Clostridia bacterium
GAAGCACAAAAGCGGAAGATAAAAAACATCGCCGCTAAATGCGGGCTCGGTCAAGGCGAATATATTCTGAAAAGGGCGCTCGGCTACGAACCTAAAACGGTTTTACCCGACGCCTTTTTTGTTTTCCACGATAAGCTCTGTGAAATACTCGATTTGCCGCCGACTCCCGCCGTGGAAAAAGCGGCGCTTCGTGTTTTCGACGAGATCTATGTTCAGCTTATCGACAACAGGAAACAGACGACAGAAGAAATACTCAAAGAGATCGGAGGTGAGGGCTTATTGCCACCGTCGGACTATGGCCCGTAAAGAACAGACTGAAAGAAATAATTGATTATGCAGAGAATCCCGACAAAACGACCGACCCGAAATATCTTGAAGAAGATCTGTATAACGCTCTGAAATATGCCGAAAACGATGATAAAACAGATCAGCGGGTATTCGTCGCCGGTATCAACTGCCCGAAGCAGAGAGCGTATGAGGCGATGATGGCGGTAAAACGGCGTTTCGGCAAAACGGGCGGTACGGTCGCGTGGCACGGGTATCAGAGCTTTGCCGAAGGTGAAGTTACGCCCGACGAAGCATTTGAGATAGGCAAAGAGACCGCGCGGCGGATGTGGGGAGACAAGTATCAAGTCGTTGTTACCGTTCATCTGAATACGGACAACTTGCACTGCCATTTCGTTGTAAACCCGATTTCATTTATCGACGGTTCCCGATTTCAGAACAAAATCTACAATCACCGCCGTTTGCGTGAAGTTTCAGATGAGGTCTGTCGCGAGCGCGGGAAAAGCGTTCTTGAACACAGCAAATTCTACGGCGGTAAAAGCCGGGGTGTTTACTGGGCTGAAAAGAATGGACACACGACGCACAGAGATATGCTCGCAAAAGACGTTGAATACTGCCTCTCCGTATCATATACCCGTAAAACATTTTATCAGCAGTTACGCGGTCTCGGATACGAAATCGACGAAACGCGTATGTCAATCAAAGGTAAAGGATGGGAGCGCGCGATACGCTTAAGAGGTCTCGGCTTTACGCCCGACGTTATAGACCGGAAGCTTAATTATCATTACTCACAAGGATGGGAATTCGTCCGCGACGTTTGGAACGTCAACCCGCCGAAAAAGACTAAATCAGTATTACTGTCATCCATCGCTCACGAACTCGGTTATCAAATCGAACACAGCCACGACGTCGCGGAGATCTATATCGACCTTTTGTTCCTTATCATTATTGAAGCGCTCCGCGCCGTCAAAGAAATCAAAAACGCCGTCATAATGTCGGTTGAACTTCGACATCAGGTAAAAGACCTGCAGCAATTGATTTTCGATCATAATTTTCTGCGGGAAGCTGATATTCACACGCTTCCGCAGCTTGACAGATATATCGAAAGCACAAAGACACAAATACAGGAGCTTGAACGCGAGCGTTCACTGCTCCGCAATAAGATTCGACGAGAGACCGATCCCGCCGTTCTTGCGGATAACAGAACGCAGCGTTCGGAAATAACCAAAAACCACATTGAGCCGTTACGGAAGAACTTGAAAAGGGCGCAGAAGATCAAAGAGAAATCTCCTCATCTGTATGAACTCTTAAAGGACGAATTACAGAGAGAGGCGCCGTTTGTAAAGATCACCCGCGACGGTCGCATTGTAATGAAAGACGCTCCCGAACGCGGAGCGAGATAAGAAAGAGAGGAATAAGAATACTATATGAAAACTACCAAACCCAAAGCGCCGGTGATGATACCGGTGGA
>JAGDBE010000207.1 GCA_017959195.1 Clostridia bacterium
AGAGAGGTTCGCCGACGCCGGCGCGGATATCATAACCTTTCATTACGAGGCGGCGGAAAACCGCGGAGAAATCATTGATAAAATACATTCCTTAGGCAAAAAAGCGGGTATTTCCATTAAGCCCGCGACCCCGCCGGAAGTGCTTGCGGATTTGATTAAAAAAGTTGATCTTGTGCTCGTAATGACGGTTGAACCCGGTTTCGGCGGTCAGAAGCTCATTCCCGAATGTGCAGAAAAGGTAAAGGAAATCATGAAGATGTGCGAAAAATCGGGATGCTCTCCCGAAATCGAAGTTGACGGCGGAGTTACGGCGGAAAACGTGCATATGCTCAAAGAAAACGGGGCAAACGTTATAGTCGCCGGCTCTTTCGTGTTCAAAGCCGAAAACATTAAAGAAGCCATCCGGCAGCTCAAAGAATAAAAAATATTTTGTAAAATAAACGTAAGGACGTGAAAGACTATGGAAAAGAAGATCTCGAAAAAACTTGACAGCACACCCGTTGATAACAAAAAGAAAGCCCTTGACACAACTCTTGCGCAAATAGAAAAGGCATACGGCAAAGGCGCGATAATGAAGCTCGGCGAAAACGCTTCCATGAACGTAAGCGCAGTATCCACCGGTTCGCTTACTCTTGATATGGCGCTTGGTATAGGCGGCGTGCCGAGAGGAAGAATTATTGAAATCTTCGGCCCCGAATCTTCGGGAAAAACGACCGTTGCGCTTCACGTTATAGCAGAAGTTCAGAAACTCGGCGGAGAAGCGGCGTTTATCGACGCGGAGCATGCGCTTGACCCCGTTTACGCAAAGGCGCTCGGAGTTAACATAGATTCGCTTCTTGTTTCTCAGCCCGATTACGGCGAACAGGCGCTTGAAATTACGGAAGCACTCGTAAGGTCGGGAGCCGTTGACGTCGTTGTGGTTGACTCGGTTGCCGCGCTCGTTCCCAAAAACGAGATAGACGGCGAAATGGGAGACACCCACGTAGGACTTCAGGCAAGACTTATGTCGCAGGCGCTCAGAAAACTGTCCGGCGCGATAGCTAAGTCAAACTGCATTGTAATATTCATAAACCAGCTTCGCGAGAAGGTCGGAGTAATGTACGGAAACCCCGAAACGACGCCCGGCGGAAGAGCGCTTAAATTCTATTCGTCGGTAAGAATCGACATAAGACGCGTTGAGCAGATAAAGCAGGGCTCCGAAGTGCTCGGCAACCACACGAGATGCAAAGTTGTCAAGAACAAGGTTGCGCCTCCGTTCAGAACCGCCGAATTCGACATAATGTACGGCAAAGGCATCTCCAAGGAGAGCGAAATCATAGAACTTGCCGTTAAACTCGACATAATCAACAAAAGCGGTTCGTGGTTCTCTTACGGAGACCAGAGAATCGGACAGGGAAAAGATTACGTAAGAGATTTTCTTGCTAAAAATCCCGAAATTTCCGACGAAATCGAGTCGAAAATCCGCGAAGCCCTCAAAAACAAATCCGTTGACAATTTAGATGAAAATCTTGACGAAGACGGACTTGTTATAACCGAGGAATTCGGCGAATAATATATTTACCATGATAATTACAGGAGCTTTTCTGTCGGAAGGCGGAAAAGAGTTTATAATTTACGACGAGGAAAGGCAGAAATACGTAATTTCCGTTGCCGACGCCAAAAAGACGGGACTTTATAAGCTTTGCGAAGACGAAGACGGTCTTCCGTATGAAGCGGGTGTTGAGGAAAGCGAAAACATCGCGTTTCTTGCAAGAAAAATGTCGTGCGTCAAATACGCTTTATACCTTATCGAGTTTTCCGACAAAAGCAAAAGAACCCTTTTGACAAAGCTTAAAACAAAAGGCTACGAAAAAGAAGTCTGCGACGCGGCGATGGAAGTGCTTGAAAGCAACAACGTCGTCGACGACGAAAGACTTTGCGCAAAAAAGCTACAAAGGATTGCCGAAACGAAGTTTTACGGCAGGTACCGCATTAAAAACGAGCTTATAAAAGCGGGGTTTTCGGCGGAAACGATAGAAAACGCGTTTGAAGAAGCGGAAATCGACTTTGACGGGCTTATAGAAAAGCTTGCTGAAAAGCTGCTCAAAGGAAAATCGATTAAGAACGCCGCCGAATACGGAAAAATCGTGTCAAAACTTCAAAGATACGGTTATTCCTACGAAAACATAAAGAGAACTCTTGATAATTACAAGGATTTTGATGAAGAATATTGATATTGCTGAAAACGAGGTGAACGCAATATGACGATGATATGGCTGTTTGTCGCGATAGCGGCGGTAGTTATGGAAGTAATTACGGTACAGATGGTTGCAATCTGGTTTGCGCCGGCGGCGCTTATCTCAATGGTGCTGTCGCTTCTCGGAGTAAACGGAGTAATACAGATTGTCGTATTTGTACTTATTTCGGCGTTTCTTGTTATATTCCTTTTCGGAAAAATCAGAAAGAACATCGCCGAAAAAAGCGAAAAGACCAACATTGACGCGATTATAGGCGCCGACGCAATCGCCGAAGAATCTTTCGGCGGCGACGTAACGGGCCGCGTGAAAATAAAGGATATGAGCTGGAAAGCGTCATGCGAAGAATCAGTTGAAAAAGGGCAGAAACTCACCGTAAAGAAAATCGAAGGCGTAACGGTTGTCTGCGCCGTAAAAGATACGGCGAAAGCGAAGTAGTAAAGGAGAGTAAATATGGAAATAGTAATTATCGGTATCGTTGTAGTTCTTTTTTTGATGATAGTTTCAAATATCAAAGTTGTGCCGCAGGCACGCGCCTGCATCGTTGAAAGACTCGGCGCGTACAACGCGACGTGGAAGACGGGCGTGCACGTTAAAATTCCCTTTATAGACAGAGTTGCGAAAAACATGTCGTTAAAGGAACAGGTGCTCGATTTCCCGCCGCAGCCCGTTATCACGAGCGATAAC
>JAGDBE010000022.1 GCA_017959195.1 Clostridia bacterium
CGTTATGTCTGTCATATTCCGTAAACGTCTTGTATTTTATAGCGTCGACGCTCGTAATTCTGTCGTGGTTCCGCTTTTGCACGCACAAGGTCGAAAACGTCTTTTTTAAAAACAAAATATTAAAAGCAGTTTCGACTGTCCCCGCGTTTGCAATATGCGTTTTCGTTCTTATCTCGCCGGTGAACGGATATATATTCACAATAAAAGACGGTCTTTACAGCAGAGGCCCGTTATACGTCCTCGACCCGGCAATCAACATGCTTTATCTGCTCACGACCTCTTTGATTACCGCGCTTATCGCGATAAGGACAAAAAACAGAAAATTAAGGCACGTCTGCATTTCTTTCCTTTTATATGAAATACCCGTTCTGGTCTGCGGCATACTCCAGACGGTTACGGGCTACGATTTCAACTGTATAGGCCTTACGATAAGTCTGCTCCTTTTATATACGCGCGGAATCGCGAACGCCACGCGCGACAACAGCGAGCTTATAAACTCGGTTCTCGGCTCGTTTGACGCGTCTTTTATCGTAAACGCCGACAAAGACACGATAAAGACGTTTTACGTCGATGAAAAATACAAAAACACAAACGGCGTCCCGGTGCGCTCGAGCTTTAAGGAATGGATAAATGAAAGCATCAACGGCACCGTAGTCCCGGAAGATAAAAATTACACGCTTGAAAATTTCGACCTTGGTTTCATATCGCAAAAAGTCAAAAACGAGCGGTTTTTCTCAATAATCTACCGCACGCACGGCAAGGACCACAAAATTATTTACCACAAAACCACGTTTATGAACGCCGAAAGCAAATTCGGCCAAAACGAGTTTTTGATGTGCATTCAGAGCATCGACCTCGACAAGTACGCGCTCGACGGCATAACGAAAGAAGCCGACAAAAACGAAAAATTATATAAGATCAACGAGGACATATTTCTCATCGCCGGCGCCGTAATAGAGGCGCGCGACGCCGAGAGCGGAGAACACGTATTCAGGGTAAAGGAATACACGCGGTTGCTTGCAAACAAAATAATGGAAACCTTCCCGGAATACGGCCTTTCAAACGAGCTTATAAGTTACATCACCGCCGCAAGCGCACTTCACGACCTCGGAAAAATAATGATTCCCGACTCGATTTTGCTCAAAGCGGGAAAACTCACTCCCGAGGAATTTGAGATAATGAAAACGCATACGGTAAAGGGCTGCGAGCTGATTGACCGCTTCCCGCTTGAATCTGCGGAAAATTATGTCAACTGCGCGCGTGAAATTTGCCGCTGGCACCATGAAAGATACGACGGAAAAGGCTATCCCGACGGGCTTTCGGGTGAAGACATCCCGATTTCGGCGCAGATTGTCGGAATCGTCGACTGTTACGACGCGCTGACGACCAAACGCGTTTACAAAGACGCAAGAACGCCCGACGAGGCGTTTGAAATGATTAAAAACGGGGAATGCGGCGCATTTTCGGACAAAATTCTTTTGTGTTTTGAAAAGGTAAGAGACAGTTTCGCTTCGCTTGCCGTGCATTCTTGAAATTTAACGAAAAAAAGAGGCAGGAATGAACTATAGTTCATTCCTGCCGTATTTTTTTACTTTATTTTACCGCTATGCATTCGATTTCTATCTTGCAGCCTTTCGGAATTTTGGAAATTTCGATGCAGCTTCTCGCCGGGAACGGCGCATTGAAAAATTTTGCGTAAATCTCGTTCACCTTTGCAAAATCGTTGAGGTCGGTGATGAAAACCGTCGTCTTTACGACGTTGTCGGTAGTCATTCCGTTTGCTTCGAGAATATTTTTAAGATTTGTAAGCGACTGAGTTGCCTGTTCTTCTATCGTGCCTGCTATTTCTCCCGTTTCGGGGTTTACGGGAATCTGTCCCGACACGTAAAGCACGTCTCCCGACTTTATTGCCTGAGAATACGGGCCTATCGCGCCCGGCGCCTTATTGGTGGATACCGCTTCTTTCATTAAATTTCCCTCTCTTTCAAAATCAGCCTACTATTTTGAATCCCGCGCTTGTGAGCGCGTCTTTTATTTCTTCAATCTGTTCGAAATCTCTCGTTTCCATGCCTATTTTGAGATAGCAGCTTGCCACAGGCATATTTGCGTCGGATCTTTCGTGGTGAACGCTGATTACGTTGCCGCCGCACTTTGATATAATCGAACTTACGCCTAAAAGCTGTCCCGGTTTATCTTCAAGTGTGATTTGCAGCGTAGTCATTCTGCCCGCCGTAACGAGTCCTCTCGTAATAACCCTTGACAGAATGTTCACGTCGATGTTTCCGCCCGAAATTACGCTTACGACGTTCTTGTCCTTTATCGGAAGTTTATCAAACAGCGGAGCCGCAACGCTGACAGCGCCCGCGCCCTCGGCAATTAACTTCTGCTTTTCTATGAGCGCAAGTATTGCCGCCGCTATCTCGTCTTCCGTTACCGTGAACATGTCGTCTACGTATTTGTTTATGAGTTCAAACGTCGTGTCTCCGGGGCGCTTTACGGCAATTCCGTCGGCAAACGTGGACACGCTTTCTATCGAAAGAGGCGCGCCGTTTTTACGGCTTTCAACCATTGAAGCCGCCTTTTCCGCCTGTATTCCGTAAACCTTTACCTTGGGGCTTAAGTGTTTGAGGACGTATGCGATTCCCGAAATGAGTCCGCCGCCGCCGACAGGTACCACAACCGCGTCGACGTCCTTTAACTGCTCTAAAATTTCAAGGCCTATCGTGCCCTGTCCCGCAATAACGAGCTCGTCGTCGAACGGGTGTATAAACGTGGCTCCCGTCTCCTCTTTAAGCTCGCACGCTTTGGTGTAGGCGTCGTCGTAAGTACCCGGAACGAGCAGCACGTCCGCTCCGAGCGCCTTTGTCGCCTCAACCTTGCTTATCGGTGCGCCGTCGGGCATGCAGACCGTACTCTTTATTCCCATTTTCGTTGCCGCGAGTGCAACGCCCTGGGCGTGATTTCCCGCGCTGCACGCGACGATTCCCGCTTTCTTCTCTTCCGGCGTAAGTGTACTTATTTTATAATAAGCTCCGCGAAGCTTGAAGCTTCCCGTTACCTGAAGATTTTCCGTTTTCAGATACAATTTGTTCTTGCCCGAAAGTTTTTCGGAATAGATCAGGTCGGTTACTCTTGCCGCTTCTTTAAGCACAAACGCCGCCTGATACACTTTGTCCAAAGTCATATGTTTTTCTCCCTGCTCTTTATATAATCTACAAACTGTCTTGCACACCTGCCGGATAATCCGCCGTGCCGCAGTTCCCATCTTGCCGCTTCGGCAAAAAGCTGTTCCTTTTCCGTTTTTATGCCCTCGCGCTCGGAAAGAGTCGATACTATTTCGAAAAATTCCTCTCTTTTGGGTATGGAATAGTTTATAGTTATGCCGAATCTGCTCGACAAAGACAGTTTTTCTTCAACCGTGTCGGAACGGTGGATTTCATCGTTATATTCCATGTCGTTCCTGTCGCTCCACGTCTCTTTTATGAGATGTCTGCGGTTAGACGTCGCGTAAATCAGCACGTTATCCGGTCTGCTCTCGACGCCGCCCTCTATGACGGCCTTCAAGAACTTATATTCAACCTCGTCCTCCTCAAACGACAGATCGTCGATGAAGATGATGAACTTATGGTTGCGCTTTTTGACCTTTGCTATTACGTTCGACAGGTCCCTGAACTGATATTTGTATATCTCTATCATTCTCAGCCCCATATCGTAATACTCGTTTAACAGCGCCTTTACGCTTGTGGACTTGCCCGTTCCCGAATCGCCGTACAGAAGCACGTTATTCGCCCTTCCGCCGCGACAGAAGCTTTCGGTGTTGAGTTTCAGCTCTTGTTTTTGCTTTTCGTAGCCGACAAGGTCGGAAAACCGCACGCTGTCAGCGTTGTTTATGGGAACGAGTTCGAGTGTTTTTCCGCTTCCGCTTATGCGGAACGCCCTGTTAATTCCGAAAAGTCCGACGCCGCGTCTCTTATAGAAATCGCAGACGATATCGAAAATTTCGTTTTCGTCTTTTGCGTTTTCGATTTTTTCGCTTACCTGTCTTACCGCTTCGCTTACGTCGCGGTTATACAGTTTCTGCGTCTTTGAAATCGCGTGGTAATGCGTTATCGTCGAAAAGCAGTTTATTTTCAGAGCGTTTTCGATTTTCGAGAAGTCAAAATCGAAAAGATTTTTGAATATGCGGAAGTCGTTTTTCGCAAATTCGTTCACGCTGCCGTCTTCATGCGCTCCGACACCTTCGCAGGTGAGCGAAAAGGAGTTTTCGTTATTGAGAATTTCAAAAGTAAGATAATTATGCCACAGATTTTTATCAAATCCGTAGTCGGTGGATATGTCGAGAATCCTCTTTATCTGTCCGTAAATGCCGCTTATTATCTCATTTTCGTCCTTTTCCTTTTTGTCAAAGGCCTCAAATAGCGCGCAAAGCGACGACAGTACCGAGTCCTGCCCCATATCTCTGTATAAAATCAGTTTTGAAACTTCCCTATACATACTTTACTCCGAAAAACCTCTTTTTTCTTATTCCACTTCGAATCTCCAGCCGAATTTATCTTCGACCTTGCCCGTCTGAATGCCCGTTACGGCGTCGTACAGTCTCTGGCTTACTTCGCCTATGCTTCCGTCGCCGATAACCATAACGTCGTCCATGAAGCGCAGTTTTCCGACCGGTGAAATTACTGCTGCCGTACCCGTTCCGAAAACTTCCTCGAGTTTTCCGTTCTTCTGCGCTTCAAGCAGTTCGTCAACGCTTACGAGTCTTTCCTCAACCTCATAACCCCAGTCTTTGCAGAGCGTTATGACGGAATTTCTCGTAATACCCGGAAGAATGCTTCCGTTGAGCATCGGAGTTACTATTTTGCCGTCGATTTTGAAGAATATGTTCATCGAACCTACTTCTTCGATATATTTGCGGTGTACGCCGTCGAGCCAGAGCACCTGCGCGTATCCGCTGTCATGCGCTTTAACCTGCGCTATAAGGCTTGCCGCGTAGTTTCCGCCCGTCTTTGCAAAGCCCATGCCGCCCTTTACGGCGCGCACGTATTCGTCTTCTATCCATATTCCCACCGGTTCAAGTCCGCTTGCGTAATATGCTCCGCTCGGAGAAAGAATTATGATAAACAGATATTCCTTCGAGGGCGCAACGCCGAGATACTCGTCGGTTGCGATTATGAAAGGTCTTACGTACAGCGACGTGCCGGGTTCCGTCGGAATCCAGTCCTTATCAATCGAAACCACCGCCTTTACCGCCTGCACGAAGTCTTCTTCGGGTATATGCGGTATGCAGAGTCGGTCGTTTGTTGCATTTGTGCGCTTTGCGTTCATGTCGGGGCGGAAAAGATAGCATTTTCCGTTTTCGCCCTTATACGCCTTGAGTCCCTCGAACATCTCCTGTCCGTAATGGAAAACCATGCAGGACGGCGCAAATTCAAGCTTGTGGTACGGCTCTATTCTTGCGTCGTGCCAGCCTATACCTTCCGTATAGTTCATCATGAACATGTGGTCGGTGAATATTCTGCCGAAGCCGAGTTTTCCCGTCGGTTTTGCTTTCGGCGCGGAAGTTCTTGTTATTTTGATATCCAGCATTTTCAAAACCTCACAGTCTTTTTATAATTTCTTTTGTTATTTCGTCGGTTGAAAGATATTCTTTGCCCTTCGCTATATCAGCGGTGCGAAGACCGTCGTTCAGGGTTTTTTCAACTGCTTTGTCAATCGCGTCGGCTTCCTCTTGCAAATCAAGAGAATACCTTAACATCATTGACGCGGAAAGTATGGTTGCTATCGGGTTTGCGATGTTTTTGCCCGCAATATCGGGCGCGGAGCCGTGTATCGGCTCGTAAAGTCCGCATTTCGTGCTTCCCAGCGACGCGGAAGCGAGCATTCCTATCGAGCCCGTTATCTGAGACGCCTCGTCCGAAAGTATGTCGCCGAACATATTCGACGTTACTACGACGTCGAACTGCGACGGGTCTCTTACAAGCTGCATTGCGGCGTTGTCAACGAGCATGTCCGAAACTTCGACGTCGGGATATTCCTTTGCGATTTCATGCACGGTTTCCCTCCACAGTCTCGAGGTTTCAAGCACGTTCGCCTTATCTATCGACGTCAGCTTCTTTCTGCGCTTTTGCGCCGTTTCAAACGCAACGCGCGCAATTCTCTCTATTTCGAATTTACTGTACGCTTCGGTGTCGAACGCTTCTTCGCCGTATTTTCCGGTTCTTCTGCCGCGCTCACCGAAATAAATTCCGCCGGTGAGTTCTCTTACTATCACAAGGTCAAAGCCCTTTTCGATAATATCGGGTCTTAACGTGCACGCGTCCTTGAGGGATGAAAATATTCTCGCGGGTCTGAGGTTTGTAAAAAGCCCCAGTTCGCTTCTCAGTCCCAGAAGCGCCTTTTCCGGCCTTTAATCGCCCGAAAGCGTATCCCATTTGGGTCCTCCGACAGCACCGAGCAGCACGCTGTCGCTCGCCTTGCAGCCGTCAACCGTTTCCTTTGGAAGCGGTATTCCGTATTTGTCTATTGCGTTTCCCCCCGCGGCGTACGGCGTGAAGGAAAACTCCCTGTTATATTTTTTTCCGATTTCGCAAAGCACTTCAACTGCGCTGTCAACGATTTCGGGACCTATTCCGTCGCCCTTTACGAGCGCAATATTATAACTCACCTTTCAACTTTCTCCTTCAGATACGCAAGCAGACCGCCGCTTTTTATTATCTTGTTTATGAATTCCGGGAACACGTCCGCCTTGAACGTCTCGCCCGTCGTTTTATCGGTAATTATTCCCGACGAAAAATCGACATCGACCTCGTCGCCTCCGTTTATTCTTTCGGAAGCTTCTTTGCATTCAAGTATCGGAAATCCTATGTTTATCGCGTTTCTGTAAAAGATTCTCGCAAAGCTCGACGCAATTACGCAGCTCACTCCGCAGGCTCTTATGGATATCGGCGCGTGTTCTCTCGAGGAACCGCATCCGAAATTCGCGCCGGCAACGATTATATCGCCTTTTTTTACGTTTGAAGCAAAAGAGGCGTCTATATCCTCCATACAGTGCTTTGCAAGCTCCGCGGGATCGGGGGAATTCAGGTATCTTGCGGGAATTATAACGTCTGTGTCGACGTTATCCGCATATTTATAAACTTTTCCCATAATTATTCCTCCTTTAATCCTTCGGGCGTCATAACGCAGCCCGCTACGGCTGATGCCGCCGCAACGGGCACTCCGCTCAGTATGACTTCTGACTCCGTGTCGCCCATGCGTCCCACGAAATTCCTGTTTGTCGTCGCAACGCATCTCTCACCCTTGGCAAGGACACCCATGTGCCCTCCGAGGCACGGACCGCATGTCGGAGTGGATATGACGCATCCCGCATCATCGAAGATCTGCAGCCATCCGGCTTCC
>JAGDBE010000208.1 GCA_017959195.1 Clostridia bacterium
CGTGGACGAGATCATCGCGGCGCTGAATCTGAATCCGGACCGGGACGCGGCCGCGATCCGATACGCGACGGCGGGGGACGAGGATTTCTGGTTTACGCTGGACCGGCATCTGAGCAGGGATGAATATGCCCGGAAGGTGCGGGATCGGATGGGATACGTGCTGACGCTGAAGGGGCGGCCGGCGGGCGTGCTTCGATATTCCCTTTTCTGGGACAGCATTCCTTTCTGCAATATGCTGTACGTCGCAAAGGAATACAGAGGCAGAGGATACGGAAAACAGCTCATGGAGCATTGGGAAAAGGATATGAAGTCAAACGGCTGCGGAATGGTAATGACCTCCACTCAGGTAAACGAGGATGCGCAGAACTTCTATCGGAAACTCGGATTTAAAGAGTCTGGCGGCTTTGTTATAGACGTACCCGGATACGAACAGCCGATGGAAATGATTATGATAAAAGCAATTTAAATACGAAAAAAAACGGTTCCGATTTCGGAACCGCTTTTTTATGTTTTTTACAAATTTTAGAAAAGAACGGAACATAATAAAATAATCTCCGTCTCATAAGAGACGGAGATTATTAAAAATCATATTACGATTACTAAGTAAGCCGCATAAAGCGCAAGCAGGATAAAACCTTGTATTTTTGACGCCTTCTGCCTGAAAATCATCGGTATAAGCGCGATTGCCGTTACAAGCGCACACGCGGGAAGGTCGATTCTGATGCTCGACTCCGCAACGGGAAGCTGTTTTCCCGAAACAAGCGAGCAAATCGGAAGAATCAGCGAAAGGTCGATTATGTTTGCGCCGATAATGTTGCCTATCGAAAGCCCCGACTCCTTCTTGACGATTGCGGTAATGGTCGTAACGAGCTCGGGAAGGGAAGTTCCGACGGCAACGAGGGTTACTGCGATAATTCTTTCGGAAACACCGAGGATTTTCGCAATTTCGCTTCCGTTGTCAACCATAAGGTTGCTTCCGAAGACGATTGCCGCGGCTCCCAGAATAAAGAGCACGATATTCTTTATAATGTACTTCCTGTCAACAGGCTCTGCCTTTTCGTCGTTATCCTTGTTTTTCTTCGCCGATAAAACGTTCTGAACCATAAATAAAATGAATATTACGGCAAGAACCGCGCTTCCCCAGATCGCAAGCGAACCGCTTAAACAGGAAAGCCAGAGTATGACGGACGCGCCCATTAAAAGGAGCATCTGCTTTAAGTGCGTTTTACGGCTGCAAACGATAGTCATCGCCGTCATCGCAACCGCAAGGATAAGCGAGGTGTTTGCGGTAACCGAGCCGACCGCGTTTCCGACCGCCATTTCGGTTTTGCCTTCCGCGGCGGCAAGCACGGAAACTATCATTTCGGGAAGCGTCGTTGCAACGCTGACGATGGTAGCGCCGATGATGAAAGCGGGAATTTTGAGCGCCTTTGCTATCGCGCTTGCGGCGTCGACGAATATATCCCCGCCCTTTACCACAAGGGCTATGCTGACTGCAAACAGCAGACAGCAGATAAACATGTGCATAAATTTTCTCCGTTCAAAATAGATTTCGTAACCGAACAATGTAATTTTATCATAACTGTTTTTTGTTGTCAATACGTGCAAAAAAGCGGAAAACAATCAAAAAAACGGCAGAAACGGAATAAATTTCAAAGCTTTTTTTTGCCCTCATAATAAAAAAACAGTTGAAAAAAATATCATAGTATGATATAATATATTCACCTTGTAAATTAATTATTAACCCATAAAAGCTGAAAGGAAAATCAATATGCGCGGAATAAGAAAAATAAGTGCATTGGTGCTGTGTTTTTTGCTGATATCGGCAATGACGCTTTTACCCGAAGTGGCCGCGGCAGATATTACATATGACGAAGACGGAACCCCGATAATCGACGTTAGCGACCTGTTCAAAGGTGATTTGTTCAACGGCGGAAACGATAACGAAAACGGTGAAAACGGCGAAGGTGAAGGCGGCGATAATAACGGCGGCTCGTCAGGCGGCTCCGGTGAAACGATAGACGATAACGGCTCCGGCTCAGGCAGCGGCTCCGGCTCAGGCAGCGGCTCCGGCTCAGGCAGCGGCTCCGGCGGATCGGGTTCCGGCAGCGGATCGGGTTCCGGCAGCGGATCGGGCTCCGGCAGCGGATCGGGTTCCGGCAGCGGCTCAAACGGCGGAGATACCGAACCCGTATATCACATTAAAGACGCGCTTGCAAGCATTACCCCGAAAGATTTCCCCGACGTACCGCAGAACGAATGGTATTATACAGACGTAAGACTTCTTGCGGGACTCGGAATAATAAACGGATATGAAGACGGCACTTACAGACCTGAAGACAACGTAACGAGAGCCGAATTCTTGAAACTCATGATAACGCTTATGGGCGTTGACCAGTTTGAAGCATACGACAATCTGTTTGCGGACGTTGCTCCCGGCGACTGGTATATGCCGTACGTTGCGTCGGCAATAGTTTACGGACTCGTGTCCACAATGCCCGATGCGGAGCGCTATTTTGAGCCCGACAAACCGATTACGAGACGCGAGGTTGCGGATATCGCCGTAAGAGCGCTCGGCGCCGAAACGGGAAAATATGGGTCTCCCTACGTCGACACAAACGACGCAAACGCGACTGCGCTTTATGCTCTCTGCATCATGCAGGGCGACTTCAACGAGACGGGATATAGAGTATTCAGACCCGAATCCGAAATATCGAGAGCCGAGACGGCGGCGGTAATAATGAGACTGTTCCAGCTCGCGCTCAACGAGGAGGAATACAAGGAAGAGTACGGAAAGACGCATATCTACGAACCTCTTAAACTCCTATATCTTCCCAGAACCGAGAAAGACTATTACAACGAAATCGAAAATGCTTGGGAAAACGCCCAAGCATTTCTGATATATGAGTACGGTTTTCCGAAAAATTCGACAGAAGCGTCTTTGACGGAGGACATGCTTTATTCCGCATATTCAAAAGCGCTTACGTATCATCCCGAATACGGCACTTATATCGGCATGAATATCGAAAAGACCGCAATCGAAGAGGGCACGAGTATAAAACTCCTCTTTGACAGCGGGGACGAAAACTATACCTATTTTCAGCTTTGCGAAATGATAAACGAGGCGGAAAACGAGGCGGAAAATATAATAAAAAGCATGAATTTTGACGAAACTGTGAACGACGCCCAAAAAGCCGACGCCATTTTCGAATATCTTGCGGATAATTTCACGTATGACGAAAGCGCGGAAGCGGAATCGTTCCTTGCGCACGGCGCGCTTTGCGGCAAAAAAGGCGTGTGCCAGGGCGTAAGCGGCGCATTCAATATGCTCTGCCGCGCCTGCGGCGTAAAGTCACTTGCCGTTTCAAACGAAAACCATATGTGGAACGTTGTGTGCGACGGCGGTGAGTACTACCATTACGACGTAACCAACTGCAAGAGCGCAAACGCAAAGAAAACGCGTGAAGGAAAGCTTTGCGACAAGGCACACGAGGGATACGTTCTTCCCGATAAGGAATATTTTTGATAAACAACCCGAAAGGATTTTAAAAATATATGGACGAAAGAAAAATCTACCTTGACAACGCCGCGACCACAGTTACCGATAAGGAAGCGGCGGATATCGCGTATAAAATGATGACGGAAGAGTTCGGAAACCCGTCGTCGGCGCATTTTATGGGGCTGCAAGCCGAAAACTGCCTGAAAGAGGCGAGAAAAGACGTGATTTCCGCACTCGGATATAAAGAGGACGACGGAAACGTTATTTTTACGTCGTGCGGCACGGAAGCCGACAATATGGCGGTTTTCGGGACGGCAAAGGCGCTTGCGAAAAAGGGAAAGGGCATTGTTATAACCGATTCCGAGCACGCCGCGGTGGAAAACGCCGTAAAAGAGCTTGAAAAGAGCGGTTTTTCCGTTTCCAGAATTCCGACGAAAAGGGGAGTTCTCGATCTTGAATACGCCGAAAAGGTAATTGACAAAAATACCGTTTTGGTGTCCGCAATGACCGTAAATAACGAAACGGGCGCGCTCTACGATATAAAATCCCTTGTGAAAACAGCAAAAGCGAAATCTCCCGAATGTTACGTCCATACAGACGCCGTGCAGGCGTTCGGACAGGTAAAGAAACTCTCGTCTTTGGGCGCTGATCTTATGTCGGTAAGCGGACACAAAATACACGCGCCGAAGGGCGTCGGCGCGCTTTTCGTAAAAAAAGGAGTGAGAATGCCCGCGCTCATTTTCGGCGGCGGCCAGGAGAGAAACCTTCGCTCCGGCACCGAATCCCTTCCGCTTATCTGCGCCTTTGCATATGAGGCAAAGACCGCTGTACGCGATTACGAGAAAAATATGAGTATTTTTTGCGAACTTAACTCGTATCTCAGGCAGAAGCTCCAAAATGAGAGCGGAATAATCATAAATTCGGCAACAGAAAACTTCTCGCCGCATATAATAAGTATTGCCTTACCCGGCATAAGAAGCGAAATAATGTTAAGATACCTGTCTTCAAAGGGAATATGCGTTTCCGCGGGCTCCGCCTGCTCGTCGAAATCGGCTGACAACAGGGTTTTAAAGGCGTTCGGACTTGATAACAGAGTCGCCGACAGCACGCTTCGAATAAGCTTTTCAAAGTACAACACCAAAGAGGATATCGACGCGCTTTGCGGCGAACTTAAATCGGGAACGGAAACTTTGATAAGGACAAAATAAGTAAGTTTTTGACTGAAATTTGAACATAAAAATAAGTCTGTTAATACCGTGTCAAATTTGAAAACACATTTTTCGCAAAACCGCAAAAAACGGAAAAATATAAGGCGGGAACGTGCGAAAAACGCAAAAAACGCGGGGCGTTTTATTGACAAAAAATAAGCGATAGCGTATAATTAATATATAAATATAAATTTATACATAGGGAAGGAAATTGCCATGATAGACAAGAAAAAAATGTCGGACTTTTCACTCGAATCGAAATTCGTACACGGTTATGACGGTATAGACCCGCTTACCGGAGCCGTAAGCTTTCCTATTTATCAGACTTCCACGTATAAAAATCCGGCGCTCGGTTCGGATATAAAATATACCTATACCCGCAGCGGCAACCCCACGAGAAACGAGCTTGAATGCGCTATCGCCCTTTATGAAGGCGGAACCGACGGCTTTGCTTTTTCGACGGGACTTGCGGCTGTTCTTTCGGTGTTCTCGCTCTTAAAAAGCGGCGACCACGTAATCATTTCCGACGACATCTACGGCGGAGTTCACAGACTCATAGAGGAACTGTGGAGGGATTACGGCGTTGAATTCGATTACGTCGACATAGGCGACGTGGACGCGGTAAAGAAGCTCGTAAAGAAGAACACAAAGATGATTTACGCCGAAACGCCGACCAACCCCATGATGAAGGTTGCGGACATAAAGGCGCTTTCCGAAATATCAAAGCCGATAGGCGCATATCTTGTAGTGGATAATACCTTCCTTACGCCGTATTTCCAGAGACCGATAGAGCTCGGCGCGGATATAGTAATTCACAGCGCCACAAAGTATCTTGCGGGACACCACGATACCATGGCGGGCCTTGTGGTCGTAAACGACGAAAAGACGGCGGACAGAATAAAACTCATACAGAAGACGGAAGGCACTGGCCTTGCGCCGTTTGACTGCTGGCTGCTGTTAAGAGGAATGAAGACGCTCGAACTCCGCATGAAAAGACACGAGGAGAACGCGATTAAAATTGCAGAGTGGCTCAAAAACAATAAAAACGTCGAAAAGGTGTATTTCGTAGGACTTCCCGAACACCCGTCTTATGAAGTAACCAAACGTCAGTGCTCGGGCTTCGGCGGAATGCTTTCATTTACGCTGAAAGACGAAAAAATGGTCGAAAAAGCGCTTTGCGGATATAAGATGATAATGTTTGCAGAAAGCCTCGGCGGCGCGACGACTCTCATCACGTACCCCATGACGCAGACTCACAATTCCGTGCCGGAAGAGGTAAGAAACAAGCTCGGAATTACAAATAAGCTCATAAGACTTTCCGTAGGCATAGAGCCGGCGGAAGATATAATAAAAGACCTCGAATCCGTACTCGGAAAGAACGAATAATATGACGTTTGACTTGAAATTTACGAAGATGCAGGCGTACGGCAACGATTACGTCTATATCGAAACGATAACCCAGAACATAAAGAACTTAAACGAACTTTCGAGATTTCTGTCCGACAGGCATTACGGCGTCGGCGGCGACGGAATGATACTCATATGCCCGTCGAATATCGCGGATTTCCGCATGCGCGTTTTCAATCCCGACGGAACGGAAGCCGAAATGTGCGGAAACGGTATCAGAAGCGTCGGAAAATACGTTTAC
>JAGDBE010000209.1 GCA_017959195.1 Clostridia bacterium
ACGCCTACGGGGAAAGCAAAATAAGAAGTGTTCTCGTCGGAAAAAAGGATATGGAGGACAACGCCTCCGATTCCGTGTTTTACGGCGCGCTTTCTAAGAGATGGAACGCATTTGTAAGAAAATCAAAGTCGTTTTTCGGTTTTTTCGAAAAGAACCTGGGCGGAAGTCTGATTCAAAAACTCTACTTCTCGTTCTTCAAGAACGGACTGCGCGAAAACGCCGTTTTCATGACGTCGTTTTTGTGCATGGTCATCTTCGCGGTCCCTCATCAGTTCTGGGCAAACCCGTTCGGACTTGCGTTTGCGGCACTCTTAATTCTGATTTACGCGATTTCCGTTTCGGGTCATAACAGCGAGATACTTCCCGGAAAAGACATAAAGGGCGTGTGGCTCTGCATGCTTGCGTTCGGCTTCTGCCTTGTTTCAAGCACGTTTATAAGCTACGACATAGTTGACAGCGTGCGCGTGCTCACGTTTTTCATAACGTCTTATACGCTCTGCTTCTCGCTTTACGCGGCGATAAGAAGCGAAAAGGGACTCGACGTCGCGACCGGCTTTATGTACGCGGTTCTGCAGTTTATGTCTGCGATAGCCGTCGTTCAGAGAATTCTGGGAATAGAGGCCGACGCGTCGCTTACCGACCTTGAACTCAATAAGGGCATGCCGGGAAGAGTTTTCTCAACACTCGGAAACCCCAATAATTTTGCGGAATTTTTGGTTCTTTTCATGCCGTTTGCGCTCGCTTTTGCACTGAATCGCAAGAAGGGCGCAAAGAGAAACGCATGCCTTCTCGGCATGCTTCTGCCGCTTGCGGCAATCCTTCTCACGTACTCGCGCTCGGGCTGGATTGCGCTTGCGATAGCCGCCGTGATTTTCGTGTATCTTTACGATAAAAGACTCGTTCCGGTGTTCGTAATTCTTGCGCTTGCCGCAATTCCCGTTATGCCGAAACACGTGCTCAACAGAATTTTGACGATAGGCAATATGAATGACTCGTCGAGCTCTTACAGACTCGATATCTGGAGCGGCTGCGTGAAGATGCTTAAAGATTACTGGTACACAGGCGTGGGACTCGGAACGGGCGGCTTTGCGGAAATTTATCCGCCGTACGCCGTCGGCACGAGCGGCGTTGCGCCGCACTCGCACATGCATTTTATGGAAATGCTCGTCGAGCTGGGTGCCGCGGGCTTTGTAAGCTACGTCGCCATGACGTTCACTATAATAAAGAGGTCGTTTATCTCGTCGTCGAGACGGGTGAGCGAAAAGACGAGAAACGTCGCCGTGGCGTCCGCTTCGGCAATGACGGGAATCGTTATGATAGGCTGTTTTGAATACTGCTGGTTCTATCCGAGAGTGATGTTCGCGTTTTTCGTGTGCGCAGGGATAGCGATGGCGGCAATCCGGCTTGCCAAAAACAATACGGTTGATTACAGAGGGAAACAGAGACAAACCGTAAAATCCGAAAAGGAAAACTGAGGAGCGTTTGCATGAAGGTTTTGCATCTTATAAGCGGCGGAGACACGGGCGGCGCGAAAACGCACGTCTTTGCGCTTATGAATAAGCTGAAAAATCTCGCCGACGTAAAAATCGTCTGCTTTATAAAGGGGCCGTTCTGGGACGAGCTTCAGAATATAGGCGTGGACTGCGAACTCGTCGAGCAGAAAAACCGCCTCGATATGTCGGTCGTAAAGCGGCTTAAAGAGATATGTTCCTGCGGTATTGATATAATTCACTGCCACGGCGCAAGGGCGAACTTTATCGGCGCAAAATTGAAAAAAAGCGTGAATATCCCCATGATAACCACGATTCACAGCGATTTTTTGCTTGATTTCGACGGCATCTACAAAAAAATCGTATATACGGGTCTCAACGTTTACGCGCTTAAAAAGTTCAGATATTTCATCGCCGTTTCCTCGGGTTTCAAGAGGATGTTGATATCGAGGAATTTCCGTCCCAACTCGATTTTCACGGTATATAACGGCATGGACTATTCCAAAATTCCCGGATACGTCTCAAAAGAGGATTTTGCAAAGAGAATAGGCATAGAATACGACGAAAACGCGACCTACGTCGGAATAATCGGACGGCACGACTACGTAAAGGGACACGACGTCTTCGTCGAAGCGATAAAATACGTTATCGCCGAGTGCGAAAACGTAAAATTCATTATAGCCGGCGACGGAAATAACCGAAAGTCGCTCGAAGCGCTTGCGGAAAAGGACGGCGTTGCCGATAAGCTTGTTTTCGCGGGCTTTGTAAAAGACGTTTACAGCTTTATAAACTTCATAGATATAAACACGCTCACGTCGAGAAGCGAGAGCTTCCCGTACGTGCTGCTTGAAGGCGCCGCCATGGCAAAACCGACGGTGTGCTCCCGCGTCGGCGGCATTCCCGATCTCATAAAGGAGCACGAGACGGGGCTTCTGTTTGAGAGCGAAAACAGTGAGGAATTTGCCGAAAAACTTATTTTCCTCATAAAAAACAAAGAGCAGGCGGAAAAATACGGAAAAGCCCTCAAATCTTTTGCCGAGAGCAGTTTTTCCGATTTGTCGCTTGCAAAAAAGCATATCGAAATATATAATTCCGTAATTAACGACTATAAAGACGAAAAACGCTACGACGCCGTGATTTCGGGCTACTACGGCTTTAAGAACAACGGCGACAAGGCGCTTCTGTCGGCTATAACCGAAAATCTGAGAGCATGCAGAAAAGACGTGAGAATCTGCGTGCTTTCGGCGCGCCCAAAAGAGACGAAAATGAAATATCAGGCCGACAGCGAGCCGAGATTCAACGTCTTTGCGCTTAATAAGGCAATGAAAAACGCGAAAATGCTTATTTTCGGCGGCGGCAGTTTAATTCAGGACGCGACGAGCTCAAAATCGCTTCTCTATTACCTCTACGTGCTGAAACGCGCTTTTGCCCATAAACTTACGGTATTCGTTTACGCAAACGGCATAGGTCCTTTAAAGGACAAGAATTTGAAAAAAGTGAAAAACGCGCTTGAAAAGGCCGATATAATCACGCTGCGCGACGAGCTTTCGCTTAAAGAACTCGAAAGAATGGGAATTGACGTGCACGGCGGAAAGAACATCTCGGTTACCGCCGACCCCGCCTTTACGATTTCGGCGTGCTCCGACGAGAAGGTAAAGGAGATTTTCGAAAAGGAAAATATCCCCGAAAATACGGAATTTCTGTGTATTTCGGTCAGAAAATGGCATAAAAACGACGAGAAATTCAAGGAGAAAATCGCCATGTGCGCGCTTTACGCGTACGAAAAATATTCCCTCACGCCGCTGCTTCTGCCCATGAGGTTTCCGCACGACGTCGAGATCTCAAAGGATATTCTCGATATTATTAAAGAGAAAAGCGCGCCCTGCTTTATGATTAAAAGCATGTACGACGCGCCGGAAGTTATGGGAATCGTCAAAAAGTGCGCGTCCGTGCTCGGAATGCGGCTCCACACGCTGATTTACGCCGCGTCGTCGGAAGTGCCGGTTATCGGGCTTATTTACGACAAAAAGGTGTCGGGATTCCTTGAATACATAGGACAAAAGCGGTTTGCAGACGTTGAAAACGTCGACGTACAGAAGATTAAGGAATACCTTGACGACATAGAGCAAAACAGGGAAAAGACGGTAAAGGAACTTTCGGAAAAAAAGGAAATCCTTTACGAAAAGGCGTTTTCAAACGCAAAACTTGCGCTCTCCGCGCTTGAGAAAACGGACTGAAAAGAAAGAGAAAAAGTATGACGGATTTTTCGGTAAAAAAGAAGGCGTACGCCAAAATAAACTTAACGCTTGAAATTCTCGGCACAAAAAGGAATGACGGCTATCACGACATAGCGTCGGTGATGCATAAAATCCTCCTTTGCGACGAGCTTGAAGTGTGCGGGAAAACCGCTTTCGCAAACGGCATATCCCTTGAAACGTCGGGAAACGGCATTCCCTGCGACGAAAGGGACAACCTTGCGTATAAGGCCGCCGAAAAATATCTTGAAAAATATTCGCAAAAATCGGGAAAAAAAGCGGAAATAAGTATAAAACTGCATAAAATCATCCCGTCGGGCGCGGGACTTGCGGGCGGCAGCGCAGACGCGGCATGCGTGCTGCGCGCGCTTTTCGAAACGCTCGGCGTTTTGAACGAAAAGGAACTCTTTTCCATCGGACTTTCACTCGGAAGCGACGTGCCGTTCTGCCTTTCGGAGCACCCGTGTGCGCTCTGCACGGGCAGGGGCGAGATAATGACGATACTGCCCTCGCTTTCGGGCGTGTATCTTTCGGTGATTTTCCCGGAAGAACCGCTTATTACAAAGGGGATTTACGCCGAGTACGACAAGGAAAACGGTGAGGACTACGGCAAGGACAATTCGCAGAAATTCGCGTACGCTCTTAGTGAAAATAAGGAAAAAGACGAAATTCTGTCATATATGACCAACGATTTTCAGGCACTTTGCGAAAAAAGGTGCGAAAGTATAAAAAAGGCGTGCACGATGCTTTCGCGCGACGGCGCAAAATCGCTTATGACGGGCAGCGGCTCCGCGGTGTACGGTATTTTCACCGAAAGAGAGAAGTTTGAAAAATCCAAGGGAAATACGTATGAAAACGGCTGGAAGCGGTTCGATTACGCTCTGTAAAACCGCATTTTCGGAGGAAAAGGAATGTTCAACAAGCTAACCGAAGTCGACATCAAAAAGATGAAAGACGAAATAGAATACAGAATAACGGTGCTTCGGCCTCAACTTTTAAAAGAGGTCGTGCGCACGCGCGCTTTCGGCGATTTAAGCGAAAACGCCGAATACCACATCGCAAAGCAGGAAAAGAACGCAAACGACAGAAGAATAAGGTTTTTGCAGAATATGATAAAGACGGCGGAAGTCGTGGAGCTCACCGAAAACGAGAACGTCCTCGGGCTTTTCGACACGGTAAAGGTTTTCGTCGAGGAAGACGAGACCGAGGAGACTTACAGAATAGTAACGACCATGCGCGCGGACGCGATGGACAACAGAATAAGCGGCGAATCGCCCGCGGGCAAGGCGCTTCTCGGGCACAAAAAGGGAGACAGAGTGAAAATCGAGGTCAATCCGCAGTACAGCTATTACGTAAAGATACTTGAAATAGTAAAGGGAACCGACGACGAAAACATCGAGATAAGATAATCACAAAAGCACGCTTCTCGCAAAGCACGAAACGAAAGAAGCAAGTTTTTTATTGTAAATTATGCTTTCTTTTTCGAGCGACGAGACGGTAACGTATCCTGCCGACGCGCTTGCATGCACGAATTCGCCGTCGCCGAGGTACAGCCCCATATGTCCCTTGAAATATATGAGGTCGGCGGGGAGAAGCTCGCTTCTCTTTATTTCGGAAACGTATCTTTTGTCGGCAAACGAGTCGCGGAAAAGTGTGATTCCGTTAAGATAATACGCCATAAAGCAAAGCCCCGAGCAGTCTATGCCGGAAGACGATTTTCCGCCCCAGCGGTACGGAGTTCCGACGTAGGAAAGAGCGTCGTCGCAAATTCGCTTTCTGAAGGCGGATTTATTTTTTATTTTTCCGTGCGGCGCGGTGTGGACATAATATTCCCTTACGCAGGCTGACGGAACGTAGCACCTGCTCTTGCCGAAAATTACGGGAAGAAACCTGTCGTCATCATTCTTTCTGTGGTTTGAGGTAATTAAACTTCCCTTCGGGAGAGTCAAAAGCGGACGGTTCTTATATTCGGGGCTCGGCAGAACGTCGCAGGCGCACGAACAAACGGTATATGTGAAAAGAGCGTCGGGAAAAGATTCCGCCGAAAAGTCCTTTTCCTTAATAAAGCCGGAGTAACCGTAAGAAGTCTCGCAGCGGTAAAACGAACCCATGGTTTTTTCGGATATAAGTCTTATTTTCGTGCCGTAAAGCAGTTCGTCCGAGACGCCGCCCCTTGAATCGGGACAGGAATATATAAATACGGACGGGCGTTTTATATAATAAAATTCGCTTTGCATAACGCACTTCCTTTCGCTTTTTTTACAATATATGAAAAAGTACGCGCAATAATGCGCTTTTGCGTAAAAGCAAATAAATTCTTATGAAACGGAAGTTGAAAAATAAATTTATATGTGATATAATAATTTAATTAAAAGTGCGTTTTTGTTATGACCGGAGGGAAACAATGAAAAAAACAAGGTCTTTCAATAAAAAAATATTCGCGCTGCTCATAGAAAAGGCAAAAGGGGAGCGCACCACGAAGCAGTTTGCAAACGACTGCGGAATAAGCTACGTTCAGCTCCACAAGCTCGAGCTTGCAAACCAGGAAAACGCGCCGGGAATAAAACTTATGACAAAGCTTGCCAACAACAGCGCAGGCGGCATCGAACTTGAGGACTACCTGCTTGCGGCGGGATATTCCGACGAAAACGAAAAGGAAATGAACATCAAAAAGCGGTCCTTCAACATACAGGATATGTACGACAATCTCACGTCGAATCAGCAGAAAACGGTTTACGATTTTATGGATTTTCTGCTCAACTGCAAGGGCGTGTAATACCGCAAAAAGGAGATAAAAATGTTTCAGAAACCAAAAGGTACGCTTGACATTCTGCCGGAAGAAATCGTTCTCTGGCAGAATATGGAGGAAATCATAAGAAAAAGCGCCGCGTGCGCGGGATTTTCAGAGATAAGAATTCCCACGTTCGAACTTTCCGGCGTGTATAAAAGGGGAGTCGGCGCGACCACCGACATAGTAAAAAAAGAGATGTTTACGCTCTTTGACAAGGGCGACAACGTCGAGATGTGCCTGCGCCCCGAGGGTACGGCGGGCGTTGTGAGAAGCGTTGTGGAAAACGGTCTTTTCAACGAGGCGCTGCCGCTTAAACTGTATTATATCGGCCCGTTTTTCAGGTACGAAAAGCCGCAGGCGGGCAGAAGCCGCGAATTTTACCAGTTCGGAACCGAACTTTTCGGCGCGCATAGCCCGAGCGCCGACGCGTCGGTCATCGCGCTTGCGTCGGACGTGCTTTCGAAAATCGGAATAGATTCCGAACTCAATATAAACTCCATCGGCTGCAAGGAATGCAGGCCGAATTACAGAAAGGCGCTGTGCGATTACTTCGAGAGCAGAAAGGACGAGCTCTGCGACTCCTGCAGGGAAAGACTCAAAACAAATCCGCTCAGAATTTTGGACTGCAAGAGCAAAATCTGCAAATCCATCGCCGAAAACGCGCCGAAAACCATAGATTTTCTGTGCGAAGACTGCAAGACGCATTTTGAGGAGCTCAAAAAGAATTTGGAGCTCATGAACATAAAATACACCGTCAACCCCAAGATAGTAAGGGGGCTCGACTACTACGTGCGCACCGTTTTCGAGTTTGTTTCGGACGACATAGGCGCACAGAGCACAGTCTGCGGCGGCGGAAGATACGACGGGCTTGTTTCCGAGCTCGGAGGCCCCGACCTCTGCGGAATCGGCTTCGGAATGGGATTGACGAGACTGATACTCGTGCTCAAAGCAAAGGAGAGTAAAGGGCTCATAACGCTTCCGAAAGCGAAATCCCCCGTTCTTTACATCGCTTCGATGGGAAAGAAAGCGGAAGAGTTTGCGCTGAAAACGACGGAAGAACTCAGAAGAAGAGGAATTTTCGCAGAGTGCGACCTTTGCGAGAGAAGCCTCAAAGCGCAGATGAAATACGCCGACAAAATCGGCGCGAAATACGTTCTCGTGCTCGGAGACAACGAGCTTGACGCAGGTGTTGCCGAACTTAAAAACATGGCGGACAAAGAGGACAGACGGGAAATCAAACTTGAAGAAACAGCGGATATAATCGAAAGGATATGATATTATGGCGGAATTTTTGGGAAATTCAAAGAGAACCGATTACTGCGGAGACGTAAGAGACGGCCACATAGGAAAAGAAGTTACCGTAATGGGCTGGGTCCAGAAGACGAGAAACCTCGGAAGCCTGATTTTTACCGATCTTCGCGACAGAACGGGCATAGTTCAGCTTGCCTATGACGAAAATACCGAAAAAGCGGTGTTTGAAAAGGCGGAAACGGTCAGAAGCGAATACGTGCTCTGCGCAAGCGGTATAGTTCGCGAAAGGGACAGCAAAAACCCGAACATTCCGACGGGAAACGTTGAAATATACGTAAAGGAACTGAAAATTCTGGCGGAATCCCAGACTGCGCCGTTCGATATCGTCGAAAACTGCAAGGCGAACGAGGAACTGCGCTTGAAATACAGATACCTCGACATGCGCCGCCCCGACCTCATGAAAAACATCCTTATGCGCCACAAGCTCGCAAAGGTTACGCGCGACTATTTTGACAAAAACGGATTTATCGAAATCGAAACGCCGATACTGATAAAATCCACGCCGGAGGGCGCGAGAGACTACCTCGTGCCGAGCCGCGTGCACAAGGGTTCGTTCTATGCGCTGCCGCAGTCGCCGCAGCTTTACAAGCAGCTTTCGATGGTTGCGGGCTTTGACAGATATATGCAGATAGCGCGCTGCTTCCGCGACGAGGACCTGCGCGCCGACAGACAGCCGGAATTTACGCAGATCGACCTTGAAATGTCGTTTGTCGACATGGAAGACGTGCTCTCAATGTGCGAGGGCTATATGAAGACGGTGTTCAAAGAAATTTTAGACAAGGACATCACGCTTCCGCTGCCCAGAATAACCTACAACGAGGCGATGGAGAGATTCGGAAGCGACAAGCCCGACATCAGATACGGCATGGAAATCATAAATATCGAAGACGAAGTTAAAAACTGCGGCTTCGGCGTGTTTACGTCGGCGCTTTCCGCCGGCGGCACGGTAAGGGCTGTCAAAGCGGAAAACGCTTCTTCCGTCCTTACGAGAAAGGAAATCGACAAGCTCACCGAACACATTAAAGGCATAGGCGGCAAGGGCCTTGCCTATATCAGATGGACGAATGAGGGCATGTCGTCGTCGTTTGCAAAATTCATGACGGAAGACGAGATGAACGCGATTATATCCAAAACCGCCGCAAAAGAGGGCGACGTCGTATTCATAATCGCAGACACCAACAAGGGCAAGGCGCTTTCCCAGCTCGGCGCGCTGAGAACGGAAGTTTCTTCAAAAATCGGCGTCGAAAAGAAGGGCATAGGCCTTCTGTGGATAACGGAGTTCCCGTTCTTTGAATTCGACGAGGAAGCAGGCGAGTGGGTCGCAATGCACCATCCCTTTACAGCGCCTCTCGACGAGTGCCTGGAGTACCTCGAAACAGACAAATCCAAAGTGAGAGCCAAAGCGTATGACCTCGTCCTCAACGGAATCGAACTTTCCAGCGGCTCGATAAGAATTACCAACCCCGAACTCCAGAGCAGAATTTTCGACCTTCTCGGACTTTCCAAGGAAGAGGCGTATGAAAAATTCGGCTACCTTCTCGACGCGTTCAAGTACGGCGCACCCCCGCACGGCGGTATGGGCATAGGACTTGACAGATTCTGTATGCAACTATTCGAGTGCGACAGCCTGCGCGACGTCATAGCTTACCCCAAGGTGCAGAACGCATCCGAACTCATGACTATGTGCCCAGCACCCGTCGATGATAAAACACTTGCCGAACTCGGCATCAAAACCGCAGAAAAAGAGAATAAATAATAAAAAAACCTTCCGGGAAATCGGAAGGTTTTTTTAACATTTTATTCAAAGTTTTGCGATTATATAGTATTATAATTATAATATCATATATTATTATTTTCGTGCACTTTTCTTGCACAAGAAAAGTGCCAAAAGAGTGCGCGCTTTCTCGCAGAAAGCGCGGGAAAGACAAACTTTTATAGGTTTCAGCTCTCTTTGGTTACTTTCTCTCACCTGAGAGAAAGTAACGGAAAGAAAATAATAAATGTTTTAATACTATCGCTTTGCATATAATAGATTTGAATTATATGCGCCGGAGGCAATAAAAAATGACGTTTCTTTATATATTGCTCGGAATACTGTTTTTCGGAATAATAATACTCGTGCACGAGCTCGGGCATTTTACGTTTGCAAAGATATTCAAAGTCGGGATCAACGAATTTTCTGTCGGTTTCGGGCCGAAGCTCTTTTCGAAGACGGGAAAAGACGGAGTTCTTTACTCGCTGCGTGCGATACCCGTCGGGGGATACGTCAGCATGGTCGGAGAAGATGAAAACAGCGACGAAGAGTGTGCGTTCTGCAAAAAAAGCGTATGGCAGAGGATCATAATCACCGCCGCGGGCGCGGTAATGAATATAATTCTCGGATTTATACTTACGGGGATTCTCGTTTTAAGCTCCGGGCACATATATTCCACGACCGTTTCGGGCTTCAACGTCGCGAACGAAAGAGGCGAGAGTCTTGTGTTCGAGGAATTTCTGGGAATAAGAGTCGGGGACACGATAAAAAAGGTCGGAAACAGGAAAATAAACGTAAGAAACGACTTCGTTTACGAAATACTTTTCCGCGGAGACGAGAGTGTTGACATTACGGTGGAGAGAGACGGAAAAGAAGTGCTTTTGAAGGACGTAAAGTTCGACACGTTTTCGGAGGAAGGCATAGTGTTCGGCAACGCGGCTTTTATCCGCACGACCGAACTTGAAAAAACGTTTTCCGAATTTGTAAAGCAAACCTTCTGCCAGGCATTTTCGTCGATACGCGTGCTGTGGAGCTCGCTTCTGAATCTGTTCAGGGGCAGATACGGCGTCGAAACGCTGTCGGGCCCGGTCGGAGTCATCGGTCAGGTAAAGGAGACGGCGTCATACGGCTGGGAGTCGCTCGTATTTTTGCTCACGATGCTCACGCTTAACGTCGGAATAATAAATCTGCGTCCGCTGCCGGCGTTTGACTGAGGCAGGCTGTTCTTTATGCT